>CAXICP010000140.1:0-8060 GCA_964022595.1 uncultured Salipiger sp. | reverse complement strand
ACCCCGACGCTGGCCAGCAGATCCATTGCGCGCGATTCGGCGGCGGCGCGCGGCGGGCGGGAAAGATTGTCACGACAAAGGACAGCCCCAGCGACAGGGCCATGGCGCCCAGCACATCGCCAGCCTGAAGCTTGGCGGGCAGCGCATAGATGCCCCGCACCGAAGGGTCCCACACCCCGCCCCCGGACACGTAGTTCACGAGGGAAAAGATCGGATCGATGTAGATGGCGAACAGGCAGCCCAGCGCCACGCCCATCAGCGTACCGATGACCCCGGTGAAGGCGCCGCAGATGAAGAACACCCGCAGCACCGACCCTTCGGTCAGGCCCATGGTGCGCAGGATGCCGATGTCGCGGCCCTTGTTCTTGACCAGCATGATCAGCCCCGACACGATGTTCATGGTGGCAATCAGCACCAGCACCGACAGGATGACGAACATCACGTTGTCCTCGACCTCGAGCGCACGCAGGAACGCCCCCGACGCATCCTGCCAGGTCCAGATGATGGCGCCCGCGCCGGCGGCCTGCTGGATGTCCAGCGCGATGCCCTCGACCCGTTCGGGATCGGCGGTCATCACCTCCAGCTCGTCGGCGACGCCTTCGCGGTTGAAATACAGCTGCGCCTCGTCGAAGGGCATGTAGATGCGCGTGCGGTCGATGTCGTAGCGCCCGGCGGTAAAGATGTAGATCACGGGATAGGTCTTGACCCGGGGGCTGACCCCGAAGGCGGTGCGCACCCCGTCGGGCGAGATCAGCTTGACCTCGGCGCCCACGCCCACGCCCAGTTCGCGCGCGACGCCCGAGCCGATGGCGATGCCGGTGGCGGGCGGCATGTCGAAGGGCACGACGCCCTCGTCGCCCTCGGTCTCGATCTCGTCTTCGGGAACATCGTCGCCCTCGACGATCTCGGGGATGGAAAAGGCGGGCGCGTCAGGACGCTCGCCAAAGGTTTCCAGCGATCCGCGCCCGGTTTCGGGATCGGCGATGCGCGGAATGGCCTGCAGGTCATCCGCCGCGATCCCGAACACCTCGACACCCGCGTTGCGGCTGTTGGCGGTGGCCATCACCTGCCCCTTGACCAAGGGCGCGACCCGCGTGACCCCGGCGACCTGCGCCACCTGCGCCGCGCGTTCGGCATAGTCGGGAAAGCTGCGCATCACGCGCCCGTCCTCGTCCTGCTGCTGCTGGGCGTAGACGGTGACATGGGCGTTGGCGCCCAGGATCGTGTCGACGAATTCGGCCCGGAACCCCGAGCGCACCGCAAGCGTGGCGATCAGCGCGAACACGGCAAGTGTGATGCCCACAAGGCTGATCCATGTCATCACGCTGACCCCGCCTTCGGCGCGGCGGGCGCGAAGGTATCGCCAGGCGATCATCCATTCGAACGGGGCGAAGGGGGGCGGTGTGCTGGCCATTCAGGACAGGCCTTTCCTGCTTGCGTCTGCTTGGCTCACAACTGGCCTGTCCCCATGGCGCGGTCAAGCCGAAGCCCGGCCCCCGGCGGCGCTTTCCTGCTGTATCGGGGCGCCTTGCCGGTAACGGATTCATTTGGATTCGAATTCTTTTCACGAATTCGCTGCCCCAGCGTCAATTTTGCGCGCCCCGCACCGGCGCGCTTAACCCTAGCGTAAACTCTTCGATCCACGCTGGCCCCATCAGATCCCTGAACAGATCAAGCCGCGCGATGCGGCTTGCCGGAACCCGGAAAGGCCTTGCCATGTGCAACCCTGCGCTGCGTCCTCATCATTCGAACGATCCCGCCGATCTGCGCCCCGCCGCGCCGGGGCCGGACGGCCCGGATTTCGACATTGGCGCGGCCCTGTGCCCCGGGCTTGGCAACTGCCGCAATTGCCCCGGGGCCGCGGCGCAAGAACCTGCCGGGAACTGACGGTGGCATCGCTGCGGGTCAGCCTGGGCCGGTTTCTGCGCAGGCCCGAGGTGACGGTCGGGCTTGGCCTGCTTGTCTGCCTGTCCGGTCTTTCGGAAATCCTGGAAGAACTGTTCGAAGGCTATGAAAGCGACCTGCGCGGGGTGCACGGGATGTTGGCCTTCGGGGTCATCACCCTGCTCAAGGGGCTGACCGAACTGGTCGAAGGCGTCGAACTGGTCACGATCGAGATCGAAGAGGTCAAGCGCGAAGAAGCGGAACACAGGCGAGCCGGCCCGCCGGACTGACGGCGGGGCCGTCCGCATATGTCTTGACCTTGGACGCGGCGCAGGCATAGTCCCGCGCCATGACCGGACCCCGTTTTCCCCGCCTCATCGCCGATCTTCCCGCAACCGTGCCCTTTGTCGGCCCCGAAGAACACGAGCGCGCCGAAGGGGTCGTCTTTCGCGCCCGGCTTGGGGCGAACGAGAACGTCTTTGGCCCCTCGCCCCGCGCCATCGCCGCCCTGCGCGATGCGGATGCCGAGATCTGGAAATATGCCGACCCCAGCCATCACGACCTGAAGGCAGAGTTGTCGGCGCGGCTTGGCTGCACCCCCGCCAACATCGTCTTTGGCGAAGGCATCGACGGGCTTCTGGGCTATCTTGTCCGCCTGCTGGTCGCGCCCGGCGATGCGGTGGTGACATCCGATGGCGCCTACCCGACCTTCAGCTTTCACGTCACCGCCTACGGGGGCGCGCTGCACAAGGTGCCCTACCGCGACGACGCCGAGGACATGGCCGCGTTGTTCGCCAGGGCGGCCGAGGTGGACGCCAGGATCGTCTATCTTGCCAATCCCGACAACCCGATGGGCAGCTGGCACAGCGCCGCCGATATCGCCGCCGCGCTGCCGCTGCTGCCAAAGGGCTGCGTGCTTGCCCTGGATGAAGCCTATATCGAGTTCGCCCCCGAAGGCACTGCGCCAGCGATCGACATCGAAGATCCGCGCGTCATCCAATTTCGCACCTTTTCAAAGGCTTACGGCATGGCCGGCGCGCGGGTCGGCTATGCGTTCGGGGCGGCGGAAACGATCCGCGCCTTCGACAAGATCCGCAACCATTTCGCCATGAACCGGTCCGCGCAGGCCGGTGCGCTGGCAGCGCTGTGCGATGACGACTGGCTGGACGCGATCCGGGGCAAGGTGGCCGATGCGCGCGCCCGCATCGCCCGGATCGCCGCCGCGAACGGCCTGATCGCCCTGCCCTCGGCCACCAATTTCGTCGCCGTCGACTGCGGGGGCGACGGGGATTTCGCCAAGGCGGTCCTGCAGGCGCTTACCGCCCGGGGCGTGTTCGTGCGGATGCCCTTCGTCGCGCCCCAGAACCGCTGCATCCGCATCAGCGCCGGAACGCCCGAAGACCTGGACCTGCTGGCGGCGGAATTGCCCGGCGCGTTGGCACAGGCCCGCCAGCGCATCACATGAGCGCGGGCCGCCGGGAACCATAATCATTTGGCAAGGGTTCGTCCTGCAAAGTCGGACGTGACGCCGGGGCACCCGGCCGCGACCGAAAGGACCCCTGACCAAGGATTCATGCCATGGACGACCGCACGCGCCAGCCGGCCCCTGATTACACCAGTTCCGCGCTTTTCTTCATCTTCATCAACATGCTCTGGATCTTCGGGGTGCTGTGGGCAAGCTGGGGGCTGGGCGCCGTTGCCCTCGCGGGCGTGGCGCTCAACCACCTGATCACCATGCTGGATCTGCGCCTGAACGGCGACAAGGGCTGACGCCCCGCGCCGTCACGCCGCCGCGACCACGCCCGCCGCCGCCGCCACGCCGCCGCGCCCATGCGGAACGCCCAGGGCCTGCAGGCCCGCCTCGATCACGCCAAGCGCGCCCAGCACCATGTGCGCGTTCACATGACCCATGTGCCCGATGCGAAAAAAGCCGGTGCCGTTGGGATCGTCCGGTTCGGTCATGCCGATGCCCAGGCCCAGCGTCACCCCCGCCTTGGTGTCGGTCCATTCGCGCAGCCTTGCGCCATGCGGGGCGCCGATGCGCAGCGCGGTGACCGCGTGGCTGCGATGGGCCGGATCGGCGATGTTCAGCGCCATCGGACCATCGGATCCCCAGACATCGACCGCCGCCCAGATCGCCCGCGCCAGCGTGGCGTGGCGGGCCCAGATTGCATCGATTCCTTCATCCTTGATCATGTCCAGCGCCGCGCGCAGCCCGTAAAGATGATGGGCCGGGGCCGTACCGCCGAAATACTGGTAAAAGAATTCCGGATCGGCGCGCGGCTTCCAGTCCCAGTAGCGGCTGACGCGCTTCATGGTTTCGCGCTGCGCCGCCGCCCGGTCGTTGAAGAACACGAAGCTTAGCCCCGGAGGCACCATCAACCCCTTTTGCGACCCCGCGACCATGATGTCGGCGCCCCATTCATCCATGCGGAATTCGTCGCAGGCCAGCGAGGCGATGCAATCGACCATCAGCAGCGCAGGATGCCCGGCCTCGTCAAGGGCGCGGCGCATGGCGGCCACGTCGTTGCGCACGGCGCTGGCGGTGTCCACGTGGCTCATCAGCACGGCGCGGATGGCGTGGCCGGGATCGGCGCGCAGCGCGTCGTAGATCCGCGCGGGGTCGATCGGCGACTGGCGGCCGAAGTCGATCAGTTCCACCTCGGCGCCCAGCCCGGCCGCCATGTCCGCCCAGCCGTGCCCGAACCTGCCGGTCGCGGCCACCAGCACCTTTTCGCCCTCGGCCACCACGTTCGACAGCGCGGCCTCCCACGCGCCGTGCCCGTTGGCGATGTAGATGCAGGCGTTGCCGTCGGTCTGCGCGACGCCGCGCAGGTCGGGAACGATGCCCTGCACCATGTCGACCAGCGCGCCCTCGTAGATGTTGGGCGAGGCGCGGTGCATGGCGCGCAGCACCGCATCGGGCATGACGGAAGGGCCGGGAATGGCCAGGTAGGGGCGGCCGTGGGCGAGGGACATGGCGGGAGGTCTCCGAGAAAGCGCCCCTTGAAATCGCGGGGCCAGCGCCAACCTACTCAGCGCTGCGCGGGCGTCAATCGCCGGCGGCGCCGCCCTCGTGCTTGCCACGCGGGGCCGTGGCAACTAAACCGCGCGCAAAGGGACCGGAACCGAAACCATGCTCAAGACCCTCTGGGAAAAGATCGAAACCGCCGAACGCAGGGTGCGGCGCTCGTTCGGCAAGGATATCTCGACCCCTGCGGCGCGGGCCCTGTCGGCGCTGCATTACAACCTGTTCGACCACGCCTGGCTGCGCAGCCTCTGGACAAATTTCTGGCAGATCGCCCCCGGCGTGTGGCGGTCGAACCACCCCACGCACCGCCGGTTCGAAAAATATGCCGCCATGGGCATCCGCACCGTCATCACCCTGCGCGGCGAGGAAAAATATTCGCACTACCTTTTCGAAAAGGAAAGCTGCGAGAAACTGGGCCTGACCCTGCTGCACGCGAAGCTTTGGGCGCGCACCGCCCCCAGCCGCGTGCGCATCGCAAACCTGATTTCGGTGATGCGCGAGGCAGAGCGCCCGTTCATGTTCCACTGCAAGTCCGGCGCGGACCGGGCCGGGTTCGCATCGGCCGTTTACCTGATGGTGTTCGAAAACGTTCCGGTCGAGGTCGCGCGCAAGCAGCTCGGGCTGAAATACGTCCACCTGGAATTCACCCGCACCGGCATTCAGGGCTATGTGCTGGACATGTACGCGGCCCGCAACGCCGAGGCGCCGATCCCGTTCGAGACATGGGCCGCGACCGAATACGATGAAAAGGCCGCGCAGGCCGGGTTCGACTCCCGCCGCCCGCCCGCCGACGTCGCGAAAGAACTTGCATGAGCGACCCTGCCCCCGGCGATCTTCCGCCGCCCAAGAAGCAGCGCAGCCTGTTCCTGTGGCTCTGGCGGAATTACCTGTGGCGTTATCGGCTGCTGTTGCTGGTCGCGCTGGTGTTCATGTTCATCGAAGGGTCGATGTTCGGGCTGCTCAGCTACATGATGAAACCGATGTTCGACACGGTGTTCATCGGCGGCAACGCGGATGCGCTTTGGTGGGTCGGGGTGGCGATCTTCGGCTCTTTCCTGCTGCGCGCCGTGGCCAGCATCGTCCAGAAGGTGGTGATGACGCAGGTGTCCGAGCGATCGGTGGGCGACATGCGCAACGATCTGCTGAGCCACCTGATGACTCTGGACGGCAGTTTCCACCAGGCCCACGGGCCGGGCTACCTGATGCAGCGGATCGAAGGCGACGTGGGCGGGATCAGCAAGGTCTGGCGCATCATCATCACCGGCGCCGGGCGTGACACGGTCGCGCTGGTGTCGCTGTTCGGCGTGGCGCTGGGGATCGACTGGCGCTGGACGCTGGTGGCGCTGATCGGCGCGCCGCTGATGGTGCTGCCCTCGGTGCTGATGCAGCGCTACGTGCGCGGATATGCGCGGCAGGCGCGCGACATCGGCGCGTCGCTGTCGGTGCGCCTGAACGAGGTGTTCCACGGCATCGTCCCGGTCAAGCTGAACCGGCTGGAAAACTACCAGGCGGGGCGGTACCGTAACCTGACCGACCAGCGCATCCGCACCGAAACCCGCGCCTCGATGGGCCAGGCGGCCATTCCGGGGCTGATCGACATCATGGCCGGCGTCGGCTTTGTCGGGGTGCTGATCTATGGCGGGAACGAGATCATCTCGGGCGAAAAGACCGTCGGCGACTTCATGGCGTTCTTCACCGCCATCGCGCTGGCCTTTGAACCGTTGCGCCGGCTGGGCGCGGTCAGTGGCAACTGGCAGATCGCCGCCGCGTCGATCGAACGGCTCAAGGAATTGCTGGACACGGTGCCCGACCTGCGCGACCCGGCCCAGCCCCGCCCGGCGCCGCAGGGGGTGCCCGAAATCGCGCTGCGCGACGTGCGGCTGAACTACGGCGAATCCGCTGTGCTGCGCGGCGCCAGCTTCACCGCCGAGGCGGGCAGGACCACGGCGCTGGTGGGGGCCTCGGGCGCGGGCAAGTCGACGGTGTTCAACCTGCTTACCCGGCTTGTGGATCCCGAAAGCGGCGCGATCGAAATCGGCGGCACCCCGGTGGCCGACATGCGCCTTGCCGAACTGCGGGCGCTGTTTTCCGTCGTCAGCCAGGAGGCGCTGCTGTTCGACGAAACCCTGCGCGAGAACATCCTGCTCGGGCGCAAGGACGTGTCCGATGACCGCCTTGCCGAGGTGCTCGAGGCGGCGCATGTGGCCGATTTCCTGCCCCGCATCGAAGGCGGGCTGGACGCGCGCGTCGGGCCGCGCGGCTCGTCCCTTTCGGGCGGGCAGCGCCAGCGCGTGGCCATTGCCCGCGCCCTGCTGCGCGACACGCCGATCCTGCTGCTGGACGAGGCGACCTCGGCCCTTGACGTGCAGTCCGAAGCGGTGGTGCAGGCCGCGCTTGACCGGCTGGCGCAGGGGCGCACCACGCTGGTCATCGCGCACCGCCTGTCGACGGTCCGGCACGCGGACAAGATCGTGGTGATGGACCAGGGCGCGGTGGTCGAACAGGGCACCCATGACGACCTGCTTGCCCGCGGCGGCGCCTTTGCGCGGCTGCACGCGCTGCAGTTCGCGGAAAGCTGATCGCTGCACCCTCGCCACCGCCGCCATGCGCGGCTAGAGTCCGGCAAAGCCAAGAACGGAGGCGATCATGAGCGAACGCAAGGTGCTGCGCGTCAGCGGACCGGACGCCGAAGCATTTCTTCAGGGGCTGGTCACCAACGACGTCTCGCGCGTCAAGGACGGGCTGGTCTATGCCGCGATGCTGACACCGCAGGGCAAGTATCGGGCGGATTTCTTCCTGGTGCCCGACGGTGACGACATCCTGGTCGACGTGGCGCAGGGCCTGTCGGCAGAGTTGATGCGCATGCTGATCATGTACAAGCTGCGCGCCAAGGTGTCGGTGTCGGAAACCGATCTTGCGGTGTCACGCGGCCCCGGTCCCGCGCCCGTCGGCGCCTTTGACGATCCGCGCGATCCGGCGATGGGCTGGCGCGCCTATGACGGGCGCCCCTCGGTCGATGCGGACTGGGACGCGCTGCGGGTCAAGGCGCTGGTTCCCGAAAGCGATATCGAACTGACCCCCGATACCTTCATCCTTGAAGCGGGGTTCGAACGGCTGAACGGCGTCGATTTCCGAAAGGGCTGCT
>CAXICP010000139.1:0-8090 GCA_964022595.1 uncultured Salipiger sp. | reverse complement strand
GACAGCAGTTCCAGAACGTCCAGGACGCGGGCGGCGGATTTGACTTGGTTGTTCATATATGTGAACCCGGTTCCCATTTGTGATTAGTTCACGCGAACGTCATGCCACCTGTCAACGGGCCTGTTCTTGCGCAGCCTTGGGTTGATGTGCGGGGAAGGCGACGGTGCGCGGGAAAGCCGCGACCGGGGCGCGCATTTTTGTCGGGTCGATTATTTGCCATGTTTTCAAGGCTGTGCGGGATGGAATGTCCGGCGGAGGGGCGCATTTCGCTCGGGGTGAAATGGGGAATTTCCCGCCCACTCAAGCGCCGAAAATAAAATATCCGGACGCTGCAATAACTGGCGCTTAGACAGCTTTCGCCCGCCGGGCAGGGGAATCCGATCGGGCGACTGGGCGCAAAGCGGTGCGAAACCCCATAAGGCGGATTATGTGTTTCAGATGGTCAGCGCAGGCCCGTTCCCCCGGCGCGCGCGCCCGAACCCAAAGAAAATTGGTCGCCCAATCACCCCGACCAAATCCCGCGATTTTCGTAATTAAACAAGCATATTCCAAATTTTATTGGCGCGGTGAAAGGGCTGTACTTAACTCGCGTGACGCCAATGCCACCCTATTGGTGAACCATTATACACGGAGAACGCCATGCCCGACGATCTTTCCCCGAACGACAGCTCCCCCGGCGCCACGACGCGGACGGCGGGCCTTGGGGGCGAGGTGCCCGAAACCATGCGCGCCTGGGTGCTTGGCGATCCGGGCAAGATCAGCATGGTCGACAAGCCCGTGCCCACGCCCGGACGCGCCGAGGTGCTGGTGCGCGTGGATGCGGTCGCGATCTGCGCCACCGATCTGGAAATCCTGGAATACGGCACCCCGGCGATGGTCGAGGGTGGCGCGCCCTTCAACAAGAATTTCACCCCCGGGCACGAATACATGGGCACCGTCGCCGCGCTTGGGCCGGGGGTCGACCAGTTCGCCGTGGGCGACCGCGTCACGGTCGAGGTGCACGCGGGCTGCGGCCAGTGCAAGCGCTGCCGGATGGGCATGTATACCTCGTGCCACAACTACGGGCAGAACTACGGCGATCACGACAAGGGGCACCGCGCCAACGGTTTCACCACCAACGGCGGGTTCGCCGAATACGTGGTGAACAACGTCAACACCATGATCCCCGTGCCGGGCGACATGTCCGACGAAGAGGCGACGCTGGTCGTCACCGCCGGCACATCCATGTACGGGCTGACCGAACTGGGCGGGCTGGTCGCGGGCGAAAGCGTCGTGGTCATCGGGCCGGGGCCGATCGGCCTGCTGGCGGTGGCGGTGGCGAAATCGCTGGGGGCGTCTCCGGTGATCCTGATCGGCACGCGTGACAGCCGCAATGAAATCGGCCGCAAGCTGGGCGCCGATCACATCATCAACCCCAGGAACGAAGACGCCGTCGCGCGCGTGAAAGAGCTGACCGGCAAGGGCGCCGATTACGTCATCGACTGCGCGGGCACCGAGACCACGGTGAACCAGGCCGTGCACATGACCAATCGCGGCGGGCGCATCTGCCTTGCGGCCTTCCCCAAGAAGGCGGTCAACTTCGATCTGGGCGCGCTGGCGGTCAACAACATCTATCTTTACGGCATTCGCGGCGAAGGCCGGTCGGCCACGCACCGGGCCATGGCATTCATGGCCGAGCGGCGGTTCGACGCCGGGCTGGTGCACAGCCACACCTTCCCGATGGATGAACTGCCGACCGCGCTGAAATACGCCGCCGAACGCATCGACGATGCGATCAAGGTGGTGGTGTCGATGCACAAGACAACCTCTGGCGGCGACAAGTGATGCCGGCCCCGATCACACAGGATACCCCCATGACCAAAGCCATCAGAGGCATCTATGCCGCTGCCATCTCGCCCTTTCACGCCGATGGCAGCCTTGATCACGCCCGCCTGACCGCCTATTGCCAGCACCTGCTGGGCGATGGCGGCTGCGACGGCGTCGCGCCCACCGGCACCACGGGCGAGGGCACATCCGTCGCCATGGCCGACCGCCTGGCGCTGCCCGAACAGTTCGCCGCCGCGGGCATCGCGCCCGAGCGGGTGATCTTTGGCACCGGGGCGCCGTCGGCGCGCGATTGCCAGGCCCTGACCCGCGCCTGCGTCGATGCGGGCTATACCAACGTGCTGGTGCTGCCGCCCTATTACTACAAGAACCCCAGCGATGACGGGCTGTTCGCCTATTACGCCGACCTGGTGGACAGCATTGGGCGCGACGATCTGCGCATCTACCTGTACCATTTCCCGCAGATGTCGCAGGTGCCGCTGTCGACCGATCTGGTCAACCGTCTGCGCGCCGCCTTCGGGCCGGTGATTGCCGGGCTCAAGGACAGCAGCGGCGATTTCGAACAATCGCGCGCCTTCATCGAGGCGACCGGCGGCGTGGCCGAGGATTTCGATGTCTACCCCTCGTCCGAGGCGTTCCTGTGGCAGGGGCTGGACATCGGGTCCGCCGGGATCATCTCGGGGTCGACCAACATCTTTGCCAACCTCGTGCAGGCCGCCCGCAACGCCCCCGAAGGGCCCGAGCGCGACGCCGCGATGGACCGCGTGCGCGAGGCGCGCGCCACCGCCGGGAAATACCCGATGATGGCCGCGATGAAAACCGCCGAGGCCTGGCGCAGCGGCGATGACGCCTGGCTGCGCATGGCCCCGCCCCTGCGCCCGCTGTCCGACGAGGTCGCGGCCCGCATGCGCGCCGACCTGGATGCGCTGGCCCCCGCCTGCGAGCCTGCGACCTAAGGAGCACGCATCATGAACGATACCCAGACCCACGGCCCCGACCATGTCGAGATGAACCCCGATCCGGCGGCCTTTGCCCATTGGCCCGACGGGCTTTACCAGGAAATGCTGCAAAGCCGCGACAACGGCTGCGTCGGTTCGGTCCTGGTGTCCGAAACGCCCGGCATGCGCGTGTGGCACCTGCACATCGCGCCGGGCAAGCGCTGCGGCTTTCATCGCCACGTGAACCGGTATTTCTGGACGGCGATGGTGCCGGGCAAGGCGCGCGGCTACTTTTCCTCGGGCGAGATCCGCGATGTCGAACATTACAAGGGCGAGACGCGCCATTTCGACTATGGCAAGGACGACGAGATGCTGCACGCGGTCGAGAACATCGGCGACACCGAGCTGATCTTCACCACCGTGGAATTCATCGACGGGCCGAACGCGCCGCTGCCCGTTCCCGACCACGTCCGCCTGTCGCCGCCCACCACCGCGCATTGATGCGCCAAGCGCGCCGGGCGGTGGTTCGCGGCCATCGCCCGGGGCGCGTTTCACTGCCCGGCACATCAGGTTTTCTGATACATGACATCGGTTTAGATCAATTGCGATTGTGGGCTTCCGCCCGCTAGGTTCGGTTCAAAAGCGCATGAATCGAAAGCAAGTCGCCCCGGGCGACCTGGAGGAGACGATGGAAATGACGACCAAGGGGTTCACGGTTGCCGTGGCAGGCTTCGGGTGGTGGGGCAAGCATATCGCGACCCGCCTGCAAGACCACCCCTGGCTGAAGATCGCCGGCATCATCGAACCGGCGATCGCAAATCACCCGGCGATCCGCGAACTTGGCCTTGCCGCATGGACCGGCTTCGACGAGGCGCTGGCACGCAGCGATGTGGACGCGGTGATCCTGACCACCCCCAACACCCTGCACGAAGAACAGATCCGCATGGTCGCGGCGGCGGGCAAGCACGTGTTCTGCGAAAAGCCGCTGG
Organism: uncultured Salipiger sp.; assembly: GCA_964022595.1. Taxonomy (GTDB): domain Bacteria; phylum Pseudomonadota; class Alphaproteobacteria; order Rhodobacterales; family Rhodobacteraceae; genus Salipiger. The sequence continues at coordinate 4,339 of CAXICP010000139.1, read as the reverse complement.
GGCTGACGGCGCAAAGCGCGCGCAATTCCATGAAGGCCTGCGAAGATGCCGGCGTGCAGTTGGGCATCGGCCATGAACGCCGGTTCGAACCGGCGATGGTGCAGCTGCGCAAGCAGCTTGACGCGGGCGCTTTGGGCACGGTGATGCATGCCGAGGCGGCGTTCAGCCATGACAAGTTGATCAACGTTCCCGCCGGCGACTGGCGCACCAGCAAGGCGGTCTGCCCGGCAGCGGGCATGACCGCGATGGGCATCCACCTGTCGGACCTGATGATTTCCTTTTTCGGGCCGGTCGAAAGCCTGCACGCCTTTACCGCCGACCGCTCGCTGGGCTGGGAAACCGGCGATGTCGTCACCGTGCAGATGAAATTCGAAGCTGGCATGACCGCCACCTTCAGCGCGGTCCTGCACACCCCCCATTTCATCCGGATGCACGTGTTCGGCACCGACAAATGGGTCGAGGTGCTGAACGACAGCCACCCCGACACGCCGGATGGCAAGGTGCGGGTGCTGACCGCCCAAACCGGGCAGGGCGTGCAGCAGCAAAGCTTTGATTGGGAAGACAGCGTGACCGCCAATCTCGAAGCCTTTGCGCGCGCCGCCCTGGGCGAGGCGCCCTACCCGTTCACCCCGCGCGAGATGGTGCACAACATCGAGGTGCTCGAAGCCATCGAACGCTCGTCCGAAACCGGGCAGGCCGTGAAGCTGGCCGATGTCTGATCCGGCGCAACATGCCCCGGACCCCGGCGCATCGGCGCTGTCGCTGATCGGGCGCAAGACGTCGATCAACGTCCAAAAGGTGCGCTGGCTGCTTCTGGAACTGGGGCTGGATCACGCCCACCGCGAACTGGGCGGCGCCTTTGGCGGGCTGCAGACCGACGCCTTCGCCGCGCTCAACCCCAACCGGCTGGTGCCGGTGCTGGTGGATGGCGATCTGGTCCTGTGGGAATCCAACGCGATCCTGCGCTATCTGGCGCGACGCTATTCCCCGGGCGGCATCGAAGGCGCCACCCCGGCGCAGATCGCCCAGGCGGACATGTGGATGGAATGGTTCCAGAACCGCCCCCTCCCGCAGCTGACGGCAGTGTTCTACCAGACCGTGCGCCTGCCCCGGGCCGAACGCGACGCGGGGCTGCGCGATGCGGCCGCCGCCCGGCTGAACGACGCCTTCGCGCTGCTTGACCGGCACCTGACCGGGCGCACGCATCTTGTGGGCGACGCGCTGACCCTTGGCGACATCGTCATCGGCACCGCGCTGTTCCGCTATTTCACGCTGGATTTCGAACGCCCGTCCTTGCCATCGCTCAGGGCGTATTACACAGCGCTTCAGGGCCGCGCCGCCTATCGCGAGGCAGCGATGGTGCCTTACGAAAGCCTTCGAGCAAAGGAAAACCCATGTCCCTGAAACTGATGCCCGATCAACCCACCCCGCCCCTGTCGCTTCCGCTTGTCGGCGGCGGACGGTTCGAGCTGGCGCAGGAAACCCCCGAGAATTTCACCATGATCGTGGTCTATCGCGGCCACCACTGCCCCGTCTGCAAAAAGTACCTCACACAGCTTGCGGGCATGCTGGACCGGTTTCAGGCCGCCGGCTTCGGCGTCGTCGCCGTGTCGATGAACGGCCGGGATCTGGCCGAAGAGACCCACAGCGAATGGAACCTTGGCGCGTTGCGGCTGGCCTATGGGCTGACGCCCGAGATGGCGCGCGACTGGGGGCTTTGGGTGTCCAAGGCCTTCAAGCCCGGCGAACAGGATATCTTTGCCGAACCGGGGCTGTTCTGGATCCGCCCCGACGGGCGCCTTTATCTGGTGGACATCGCCAACATGCCCTGGCCACGGCCCGATCTTGAATTCCTGCTGTCAAAGGCCCCCTACGCGCTGGAAAACGACTATCCCGCGCGTGGCACCTTTGATGGCTGATCGCCCCGCGGAGAGGCGTCGTTTCCCCGCAACCGAACCCGCAGAGGTGCCCCGAAGGAGGATCGGCGGCCCTCAACCGCGGTAAACAGTCCAAGGGAGGACACCATGACAAGGACATTCATCATGGGCTCGGCACTGGCCGCGTCCAGCGTGATCGGCGTGACTGCTGCTCAGGCCGAAAACATCAACCTGCGCATCGGGTCGGGCCACCCGCCCGGCGTGGTCTATGCCGGGCTTATGATCGATTTCTTCCAGAAGGAATTCCAGGAACGGGTCGCGCAACGCACCGACCACACCGTCAGTTTCGTCGAAGGCTATTCGGGGTCCATCGTCAAGGTGACCGAGGTGCTTGAAGGCGTGCAGGACGGCATCCTGGACATCGGCGGCTATTGCTTCTGCTTTGAATCGTCGAACCTGCCGCTGCATGCGTTTCAGGCGATGCTGCCCTTTGGCCCCATGAACCCCGAAGTGTCCCTGAAGGTCGCGCAGGAAGTGTACGAGGAAATCCCGTACATGACCGAGGTCTTCGAGGACAGGTTCAACCAGGTGCTGCTGGCCCGCATCGCCGATGGGGGCTACAACCTTGGCACCTCGTTCGACTGGGACACGCTGGCCGACCTGCAGGGGCAGAAGATCGCCGGCGCGGGGCTGAACCTGAACTGGCTGGAATATGCCGGGGTGTCGCCGGTGCAATCGTCGCTGGCCGATGCCTATTCCGAGATGATGACCCACGTCTACGAGGGCTGGATCATGTTCCCGTCGGCCTGGGTCAACCTCAAGCTGCACGAGCCGGGGCCGTTCTACACGCTGACCGGGTTCGGGTCGATCACCTGGCACGGGCTGACCATGAACAAGGACAGCTTTGATGCGCTGCCCGAAGACGTCAAGCCGATCCTGCTTGAGGTGGCGGGCGAATTCGAACAGGAAACCGGCCGCAAGAACCGCGCCGAATACGACCGCCTGGTCGAGGAACTGCGCGGCATGATCACCGTCAAGGAAATCTCGCAGGAGACGCGGCTTGACTGGGCCAACGCGCTGGCCCCCTGGCCGCAGGAACAGGCCAGCGCCCTTGACGCGCAGGGCCTTCCGGGCAGCGAGCTGCTGAACCTCGCGATGGATCGGGCCGAGGCCAACGGCTACACATGGCCGCTGCGCTACAAGATCGACTGACGCCCGAGCGACGCGAAAGGGGCGGCTCCCTGCCGCCCCGCCATATCCCTCACGCCAATCCGGAGACGTCATGATACTGATACGCCTGTCCGACTGGCTTACCCGGGGGCTGATGATCCTTGGGGCGGTCTGGGCCTTTGGCCTTTGCTTTCTGATCCTTGCCGACATCGTCTGCCGCGCGCTTGGCATTCCGCTGTCGGGCACCAAGGAACTGGTGGCCAATTCCGTCGTCATCATCCTGTTCATGCAGGTGGGCTATGCGGTGCGCAGCGGATCGATGCTGCGCGCGACCTTCCTGGTCGACATGATGCCGCCCCGGGTGCGCCGGGTGCTGATGATCCTGTGCCTGCTGGCCGGGGCGGGCATCTTCTTCTTCTTGCTGAACGCCGCGATCACGCCGGCGCTGCGGTCCTTTGCCAACGGCGAATTCGACGGCGAAGGCGCCCTGCGCGTGCCCGTCTGGCCCGCCCGCTTTGCCATCATCTTCGGCGCGGGGCTGGCCGGGGTGAATTACACCATCCTGCTGCTGGCCGAGATTTTCGGCCTGCGCCTGCAACATCTGGATCTTTGAGAGGCATCGATGTTCGATTATTCCACTGCATTCGTGGTGATCGCGCTGCTGCTCGGCCTGGTGCTGCTGGGCTTTCACGTCGCCGTCGCGCTGGCGGTGACCAGCGCCGTGGGCATCTACGCGGCCACCGACAGCCTGCGCATCACCCAGGCCGTGCTGGCATCGACCTCGGCCGAGGCGCTGCGCAGCTTCACCTTCGCCGTGATCCCGCTTTTCATGCTGATGGGTGAATTCATGGGCCGGTCGGGGGTGATCACCGACATCTACATCGGCATCAACAAGGGGCTGCGGCGGGTTCCGGCGCGACTTGCCATCGCGACGGTGCTGGGCAACACGGTGTTTTCCTTTGTGACGGGGGTGTCCATCGCCTCGGCCGCCGCGTTCTCGCGCATCGCCTATCCCGAAATGCGCGCCCATGGCTATCACCGCGCCTTTGCGCTGGGGGCCATCGCCGGGTCAAGCTGCCTTGGAATGCTGATCCCGCCATCGGTGCTGATGATCGTCTGGGGCATCCTGACCGAACAGAGCATCGGGCGGCTTTTCCTTGCGGGCGTGGCGCCCGGCGTGCTGCTGGCGACGCTGTACGTGGCCTATATCGTCGGGGCGGCGCTGGTGAACCCGTCCCGCGTGGGCGGGGGCCCCGAGGCCGGACGCATCGCCGCCGCCGCCGTCGCCGCCG
>CAXICP010000138.1:0-8113 GCA_964022595.1 uncultured Salipiger sp. | reverse complement strand
CCAATGCGCTGTTTGCGGAACCCTGCCGGGGCGCCGGCGGGGTCAGTCGCGGATTTCGTCCGGGGTGACGCCCCACAGCGCGGTCTTGGGCGCCCAGCCCGAATAGCCGCCCGCCGACAGTTCGCACCAGGCAAGCGTGCATTCGCCCAGTTCGGCGACCACCCCCAGCGCCAGCTTGGCGGTGACGGGCGTGTCTTCGGACGCGCGGCTGTGCAGTTCCAGCATGTCCTTTTCCACCAGCACCGTGCGCACCCCCGACAGCAGCGAATAATGCACCCAGCCGCCCGCGCCGTCGGCGTCGCGCACCCGGCGCCAGTGGCCATGTTCGGCGGTGATTTCCAGCGGCATGTCGCGGCGCAGGAACACCCAGTCGATGCGGTGGGTCAGCGACGGGCCGCGCCGCACGTTCGCCTCGGAGGTCTTGAGCGACACGAACCTGGGCAGGGGCAGCGACGTGACCGGCCCGCGTTCCTCGGCGGCAAGGGCGGCGGTCCCGGAAACCAGCATCGCGAACAGCGCCAGCGCCACGGCGAATTGTTTCATTACACGGTCCTGCCCGATTTTTGCAGGCGGGGTTCTTGTGCCCCGCAGCGTCCCGGGGCACTGTGCCAGCAAGCCAGCGCCATGGAAAGGGAGGGGATCCGCGCCATGCCGACGAAACGCCTGAGTGTTGTCGTGACGCGACGCTTGCCCGAAGCCGTCGAAACCCGCCTGACCGAACTTTTCGACACCACGCTGCGCGATGACGACACCCCCATGACCCGGGCCGAGATCGCCGCCGCCATGGCCGATGCGGACGTTCTGGTGCCCACGATCACCGATGACATCGACGCGGCGCTGATCGGGCAGGCGGGGGAAAAGCTCAAGCTGATCGCCAATTACGGCGCGGGGGTCGATCATATCGACGTGGAAACCGCCCGGCGGCGCGGCCCCCTGGTGTCGCGCACGCCCGGCGTGATGACCGACGACACCGCCGACATGGTCATGGGGGTGATGCTGGCGGTGATGCGCCGCATGCAGGAAGGGCTTGTCACCATGCAGGCCGGCGACTGGGGCGGCTGGGCGCCGACCGCGTTTCTTGGCACGCGTCTGGGCGGCAAGCGCCTGGGCATCCTGGGAATGGGGCGCATCGGGCAGGCCGTCGCCCGGCGCGCCAATGCCTTTGGGATGCAGATCCATTACCACAACAGGCGCCGCCTGCGCAGCGAAACCGAAGACGCGCTTGGCGCGACCTGGTGGGAAAGCCTGGACCAGATGGTGGCGCGGATGGACGTGATATCGGTCAACTGCCCGCATACGCCGTCGACCTTCCACCTGCTCAACGCGCGGCGGCTGAAGCTGATGAAGCCCTCGGCGATCATCGTGAACACCTCGCGCGGCGAGGTCGTGGATGAAACCGCGCTGACGCGGATGCTGAAGGCGGGCGACCTTGCGGGGGCGGGGCTGGACGTCTATCAGCACGGCATCCGGGGCAATCCCGAACTGGTCAACATGCGCAACGTGGCGATGACCCCGCACATGGGGTCGGCCACGATGGAAGGACGGCTGGAAATGGGCGAAAAAGTGCTCTTGAACATCAAGACCTTCGCCGATGGGCACCGGCCTCCGGACCAGGTTTTGCCTGCGATGCTTTAACGCGGCGTTACCGGTTTATCGAAAAACGTCAGGAAAAGCCGCAAGGCTGCCACATTTTGGACCGATTTGCGCCGCCGCGCGATCCGACTTTGACGGGGTTTCGTCAATTGGTTCGGAGTCGCTTTCATGATGTCCCATCTTACAGCCGCATCCCGGGGGGAGGCGTCATCCGCCGACCTTCACAACTGGTTCGACGGTCAGGACGGGGCGTTGCCGGAGGCCTCCGCGGCGCCGGTCGGCTCTTTCTGGGCCGATGCGACGGCACAGCAGGCCGCCATCTTCTGGCAGGCCGAAGCGGTGTGGACCGAAATCCTGCAGGAACGTGACTCGTTCGGCTGGTCCGCCCTGGATGACGAACGTTTGACCGAAACCCAGGCTTTCGCCACCCATGAAGAGCTGATCTTTGACGGGCGTCCCGAAGGCGGCTTTGCCCTGCTGCAATGGGAAGGCGCCGGCGCGGTGCGCAACATCGGCCATCTTGCCGCCGACCTGGGGCGGTTCCTGACGCTTGAAATCGTTCACACGGCGGGGCAGCCCTATCTGCTGGGCGTCAGCCGCGACAAGGACATGCTGCTTGCCTGGCGCATCGGCGAAGATGGCGCGCTGGTGGAAACCTCGCGCATCGATTTCGGTGCCGTCCTTGGCCTGCGCATGCCCAGGGAAATGACCGTCCGCGTGCTGGGCGATGTGCCCTACATGCTGATCGTGGGCGAAAACGAAGCCGCGCCGGGCGTGCTTGCCATGGACGAAACCGGCCAGCTGCACCTTGCCGAAACGCTGCTGGAACTGGGCGTTCTGCCGGGCGAGCCGCTGCAGCCGCCGCGCCCCGTGCCCGCACAGCCCGCCGCGCCGGTGGCCTTCAGCCTGGAAGCGACGATCACCGCCAAGGCATCGCCGGTCTGGCTGGTGGCGGGGGCGGACCTGCCGCTTGAAGCGCCGGGCGCGGTGCTGCCCTGTTACGCGATCTCGTCGGTCTGATCGCGCCCCGCCAGGATCCCGTTCACCAGGGTTTGCGCGCCAAGATCGGCGCGGAAACCCCGTTCAACCCGATCGCGCCCCGCCGCTGAAAGGCGCGTGGCGCTTTCGGGGTTCTGCGCCAGTTCCTTGATCGCGCGGGCCAGCGACGTGGGGTCCCTGGGGGGCACCAACTTGCCGCTTTGCCCGTCGTCGATCAATTCGCGCACGCCGCCCGCATCGGTGCCGATGGTGGGCACCCCGCAAGACATCGCCTCCATGTAGGCGACGCCCAGCGGTTCGTGCCAGGACGCCAGCACGAAGACATGCGCATCCAGAAGCTTGGCCTTGACCGCGTCGGCGTCGATCGCGCCCAGCAGCTTGACGTGGTCCTGCAGCCGCAGCTTGCGCAGATGCGCTTCAAGCTCCTTGCGGAACCCGTTGCCCCCGGCGTCATCCTCGCCCGCGATTTCCAGCCGGACGTCGACGCCCTGGTCAAGCAACTGGCGCACCGCCGACATCAGGTCCTGATGCCCCTTGACCACGTTCAGCCGGCCGCAGGAAAACAGCCGCACCGGGCGGCCCTTTTCCGGCGGGCGGTAGGGGGCGCTTCGTTTCAGCACCTCGGTGTCCACGCCCATCGGGCGCACGTACAGCCGCGCGGGCAGCGCATCGGGCAGGGCTTCGCGCATTTGCGCAAGCAGCCTGTGGGTGATGATCGTGGCAAAGCGCGCGCCCGACCACTTGAACCGCTGGCCGGGCCCGTAATCCGACAGCGGGCCGTGCAGGGTCAGCGAATAATCCGGCCCGCCCAGCCTGCTGCACAGCGCGGCAATCAGCGCGGCGCGCCCGCAGGAATGGACGTGGATGTGGTCAAGCTGCTGGTCTTGCGCCAGCGTGCGAAGCGCCTGCGCGGCGGACAGCGTCACCGCCACGTCCCTTGCAAAGGCGGGGGTTTCGCGGGCGATCCAGCGCGGCAGGCCCTGCGGCACCAGCGCCGCCACCGCCCGCAGCGCCGCGGCGGGGCGCACCTGCCCCAGGTAGATCGTGCGCGCGATGGCCTCTTGCGACCAGTCGTGCGAGATCAGCCCCGGCGGAGGCATACGGGTCGACAGCAGCTGGACCGCATGGCCCATCCGTTCCAGCGCACGCAGCTCGCGCCAGTAAAAGATATGCGTCTGCCCCGGAAACTGGGGCACGAGATATCCGATTCGCAATCGCTGCGACACCGATCCCCCCGCTATGAGGCTGTTCCCCCGCGTGGAACCGCGGGTGTTTGGCCCAGCTTCCCCGGTTATTCTTTATTTGGCCACAGTTTGCTGGCACCACTGCGCCGCAAGGGCGCGGAAATCGCGCGACTGTGGCGGGTTTAATACGCATCATGAAGGATCCCGGCGAGATTCCCGGAAAGCCAGCGGGTTCGGTGGTGCTTCCTGCCAGCAACGAGGCGGCGCTGATCGGCCCCTGCCTGCGCGCGGTTCGTGCATCGCGCTTCGACCATCCGGTTCAGATCGTGGTTGTGGCAAACGGCTGCCATGACGACACCGCCGCCCGCGCCCGCGCCGAGGCGCCGGGCTTTGCGGCGCGCGGCTGGGATTTGCAGGTCATCGAACGCGCGCAGGGCGGCAAGCCCGGCGCGCTTACCGCCGGGGACGCGGCGGCGCGGGCGGGCATCCGCATTTATCTGGACGCGGACGTCATCATCAGCGCCGAGCTGATCGCGCAGTTGCACGGCGCGCTTGACGGCCCCGGCGCGCGCTATGCCAGCGGGCGGGTGGTCATCACCGGCAAAGGCGCGGTGTCCCGTGCCTATGCGCGGTTCTGGGCCGGCGTGCCGTTCATGCGCCAGGGCGTGCCCGGCTGCGGGGTCTTTGCCGTCAACGCCGAAGGGCGGGCGCGGTGGGCGGATTGGCCCGCGATCATTTCCGACGACACCTTCGCGCGGCTGGGCTTTGCCCCGTCCGAGCGGGTTCTGGTGCCCGCGCCCTATGACTGGCCCATCGCCACCGGATGGCGCAACCTGGTCCGGGTGCGCCGGCGCCAGGATGCCGGGGTTGCCGAGATCGCACGCGTCTATCCCGACCTGCTGCGCAACGAGGACAAGCCGGGTTTTCCCACAGCCGACAAGCTGCGGCTGGCGCTGCGCGACCCCGCCGGGTTCGCGATCTATGCCGTCGTGGCGCTGGCGGTACGGTTGCGCCCCGCAAGCAAAAACTGGAGCCGGGGGCGATGATCGGCGCCCTGCGCGGAGGCTTCCACGGCACGTCGCTTGCCGCCCGGGCGGTGCGCTCGTCGCTGCTGACCGTGGGCGGTTTCGGTTTCAACCAGGCCCTGCGGCTGGCGTCGAACCTTGTGCTCACGCGGCTGCTGTTCCCCGAGGCCTTTGGCCTGATGGCGCTGGTGTCGGTGTTCATGATGGGCCTGCAACAGTTTTCCGACGTGGGCGCCGGCACCGCCATCCTGCAAAGCAAGCGGGGCGATGATCCCGATTTCCTGAACACCGCCTGGACGATCCAGGTGCTGCGCGGCGCGGGGCTTGCGCTGGCGGGCGCGGCGCTGGCCTGGCCGATGGCGGTGTTTTACGACGAACCGCAGCTGTTGCAGATGCTGCCGGTGGCGGCGCTGTCGCTGTTGATCATCGGGTTTCGCCCGACGCGAATGGACAGCGCGGGCCGGCACCTTTTGCTGGGGCGGGTGACGCTGCTGGACATGATCACGCAGGTGTCGGGGCTGGTGGTGGCGATCGCGCTGGCCTGGGCGACCGGGTCGGTCTGGGCGCTGGTGATTTCGGGGCTTGTATCAAGCGCGGTCGAGGTGGTCATCAACTGGCTGTTCCTGCCCGGCGCGCCCAACCGGTTCCGGTGGGAACGCGCGGCAACGCGCGAACTGGTGACCTTTGGCAAGTGGATCTTTCTGTCCACCGTCTGCGGGTTCTTCTTCAGCCAGAGCGACAAGCTCTTGATGGGCAAGTACCTGACGCTGGACCTGCTGGGCCTTTACAACATCGGCTATTTCCTTGCGGCCTTTCCGATGCTGCTTGGGGGCATGGTGACGCGCCGCATCCTGATCCCGATCTACCGCGAGACCCCCCCGCGCGCGAGCCGCGGCAACTTTCTGCGCCTGCGCCGGATGCGGTTCATCGTGACGGCGGGGTTGATGCTGCTGGTGGGGCTTTTTGCCTGCGCGGGCAACTGGCTGGTCGATCTGATGTACGATGAACGCTACCTTGCGGCGGGGGCGGTGACGGTGGTGATCGCCTGCATGCAGATGCCCCAGATCATCGTGCAGACCTATGATCAGGCGGCGCTTGCGGCGGGCGACAGCCGGACGTTCTTCGTGCTTGCCCTTGCGCGGGCGGCGCTGATGATTGGCTGAGTGCTTACCGGGCTGGAACTGGGCGGGCTGCTGGGGGCGTTGCTGGGCATCGGCGCGGCCTACGTGCTGGCCTATCCGGTGGTGGTCTGGCTGGCACGCCGCATGGGGGCGTGGGACCCGGTGCATGACGCGGTCTTCGCGCTGGCGGCGACGGGGCTTGGCGGGCTGGCCATCTGGCTGAACTGGCCGGTCATCGTGGCGCTGGCCGCGCTTTAGGGAAAGGCGCCCCTTGGCGGGCGATGACCGGCTGAAACCCGAAAACCGCCGCAATTCTCTCCAATTCCTGCTTTAGCAGGGGGCTTATTGGAATGTGACGGGGTATTGGTGATGCAGGCGGGCGGTCAGATCGAAATCAGCGAAAACGACATCGCGATCGTCGGCATGTCCGCCCATCTTCCGGGGGCGGGCGACATCCTGCGCTACTGGGACAACCTGCGCGCCGGGCGCTGTTCGATCCGCAAGCTGACCGAGGATGAACTGCGCGCCGCGGGCGAGGACCCCGGCCTGATGCGCCACCGCGATTACGTTCCCTTTGCCGCGCCGCTGGATGATTTCGACCTGTTCGATGCGGAATTCTTCGGGTTTTCGCCCAAAGAGGCGGCGATCATGGACCCTCAGCACCGGCAATTCCTGGAATGCGCCTGGGAGGCGCTGGAAAACGCCGGCCATGTCCCCGACAGCTTTGCCGGGCAGGTCGGGGTCTTTGCCGGCTGCGGCATGGGGTCGTATTTCTATTTCAATGTCTGTTCGAACCCGGATCTTGTCGAGAATACCGGCATGTTCCTGCTGCGCCACACGGGCAACGACAAGGATTTCCTGACCACCCGCGTGAGCCACGTGCTGGACCTGCACGGCCCGTCGATCAACCTGCAGACCGCCTGTTCGACGTCGCTCGTGGCGGTGCATTACGCGGTTCAGGCGCTGCTGAGCGGCGAATGCGACATGGCGCTTGCCGGGGGCGTCACGGTCGAACTGCCGCAGGGGCGGGGCTATCTTTACAAGGAAAACGAGATCCTGTCGCCGGACGGGGTCTGCCATGCCTTCGATCACCGCGCGCAGGGCACGGTGTTCGGGTCGGGCGCGGGGGTCGTGGTGCTGCGCAGGCTCACGGATGCAATGGCCGATGGTGATCGCATCTGGGCGGTGATCAAGGGCAGCGCGGTCAACAACGATGGCGCGCAAAAGGCCGGCTACCTTGCGCCTTCGGTCGACGGGCAGGCGGGGGCGATCGCGCAGGCGCAGGCGACGGCGGGCATCACGTCGGACACGGTGGATTACGTCGAATGCCACGGCACCGGCACCTATCTGGGCGATCCGATCGAGGTTGCGGCGCTGACGCAGGCCTTTCGCGAAACCGCCCGGGAAACGGGCCATTGCCGCATCGGGTCGGTCAAGACCAACATCGGCCATCTGGACACGGCGGCGGGGGTTGCGGGGCTGATCAAGACCGCGCTCGCGTTGCATCACGGCGAAATGCCCCCGTCGCTGGGGTACGAGGCGCCCAACCCCGCCATCGGCTTTGACGGTTCGCCCTTCGTGGTCAACGACAGCCTGACGCCATGGCCAAGGCGCGCGCATCCGCGCCGGGCGGGGGTGAACGCGCTGGGGGTCGGCGGCACCAATGCGCATGTGGTGCTGCAAGAGGCTCCGCCCCCCGCGCCATCGGGCGAAAGCGACTGGCCCTTCCAGATCCTGACGATTTCGGCGCGCAGCAAGGGGGCGCTTGACGACGGCGCCAAGCGCCTTGCGGCGCATCTGCGCGCGCATCCGGAACAGCGGCTGGCCGACGTGGCCTGGACCCTGAAACAGGGGCGGCGCGCGTTCGAAAAGCGGCGCATCGTGGTGGCGCAGACCCATGAGGACGCCGCGCGCCTGCTGGAACAGGACGATCCGCGCCGGGTGCACAGCCACAGCGCGCTGGATCGCCCCGAACTGGTGTTCACCTTCCCCGGCGGGGGCGCACAATACGCCGGCATGGCGCGCGATCTGTACGAGACCGAGCCTGTCTTTGCCGAATGGATGGATCGCGGGCTGGACCTGCTGGCGACGCTGGGCGCGGCCGACATTCGCGCGCTGGGGCTGGATACCGACCCGGCGGGCGCGGGTGAAACGCTGGGGCGGCCGTCGGTGCAGGGGGGGCGTAGTATGA
>CAXICP010000137.1:0-8141 GCA_964022595.1 uncultured Salipiger sp. | reverse complement strand
TCCTGGAAATCGCCCACCGGGTGCGCGACGGGCTGCGGGCGGGGCATGCCTATGACTGATGCCCCGCAAGCCCGGCGCGCCACGCCCGCTGACATCCCGGCCTGCGCCGCGGTGATCAACGGATGGATCGACCGGACCGACTGGTTTCCCCGGCTGCATGGCCCCGAGATCATCGAACAGGCGTTTCGCGATGCCTGGGACGCGCGCGACATCTTCGTGATCGGCGCGCCTGTCGCGGGCTACGTCTCGGTCGATCCCGATCAGCGCAAGATTGCCGCGCTTTACACGTCGCGGCCGGGGGCCGGGCTGGGCAAGGCATTGCTGGACAAGGCAAAAGAGGGGCGCGAGATGCTGTTCCTGCGCACCCATCTGCCCAACGAGGCGGCGCAGCGGTTCTATCGCCGCGAAGGTTTCGTGCAGGTGGGCGGGCCCATCGCGCCAGGGCCGCCCGAAACCGTCCCCGAGATCCGCATGGAGTGGCGGGCATGAAGACCATCCTGCCTGTGCTGACGGTGATCCTTGCGCTGCTGGCGGTGTGGTATGCCGGGGCGTTCCAGCTGAACAAGCAATGGGCGCTGGACATGGCGGCGCGGCAGGATCGCGTGATGACCACGCCAGAGCTGATCGCCGACACCTGGGCGCAGGACAAGCCCAAGCTGCCCGCGCCGCACCAGGTCGCGGTCGAACTGTGGGAAACGGTGGCCGAAAAGAAGATCACGTCGCGGCGCAGCCTTGTCTATCACGCCTGGGTGACGCTAAGCGCGACGCTTGCGGGCTTCGGGCTGGGCGCCTTGCTGGGGATCACCCTGGCGGTTGGGATCGTCTACAGCCGGGTGATGGATCTGTCGGTGATGCCCTGGGTGATCGCAAGCCAGACGATCCCGATCCTTGCCATCGCGCCGATGATCATCGTCGTGCTGAACGCCATCGGGATTTCGGGGCTGCTGCCCAAGGCGATGATTTCGATGTACCTGTCGTTCTTCCCGGTGGTGGTGGGCATGGTGAAGGGGCTGCGCGCGCCCTCGGCCATGGAACTGGACCAGATGCGCACGTGGAATGCGTCGGGCGTGCAGGAATTCCTGCGGCTGCGGCTGCCCGCGTCGATGCCCTATCTCTTTGCCTCGCTCAAGATCGCCATGGCGGCCAGCCTTGTCGGCGCCATCGTCGGAGAACTGCCCACGGGCGCTGTTGCCGGGCTTGGCGCGCGGCTGCTGGCGGGCAGCTATTACGGGCAGACGATCCAGATCTGGTCGGCGCTGTTCATGGCGGCGGCGGTCGCGGCGGCGGCGGTGGGGATCATCGGCATCATCCAGCGCGTCACGCTTGCCCGCATGGGGCTTGATCGATGATCCGCTCGGCGCTTGTCCTGACCGAGGCCGTGCTGGGCATTCTTCTGACGCTGGTCGCCGTCGTCGCGCTGGGCGGGAAGGGCGCGCTGGTGACGATCCTGGTCTTCGGCGTGTGGATCACGGGAACGCTGGTGAACCTGCGGCTGGCGCGTTCGGGGCGCGCGGTCGGGCTGGCGCCGGTGGTTCTGGGGGCGACGTTGCTGTTGATGTGGGAAATCGCGGTGCGCGGTTACGGCGTATCGGGGGTGATCCTGCCGCCCCCCTCCGCCGTCGCGGCGCGCATCGCGCAATCGCTGCCCATCCTTTGGGAAGATTTCGTTCAGACGGTCATCAAGGGCGCGCTGTCGGGCTATGTCATCGGATGCGGCGCGGCGCTGGTGACGGCGGTCATCGTGGACCGCTTCGATTTCCTGCGCAGGGGCCTGCTGCCGGTGGGCAACTTCGTCGCGGCGCTGCCGGTGATCGGCATCGCGCCGATCCTTGTGATGTGGTTCGGGTTCGACTGGCACAGCAAGGCCGCCGTCGTCGTGGTCATGGTGTTCTTTCCGATGCTGGTGAACGCGGTCGAGGGGCTGCGCGCCAGCGAGCCGATGCAGCGCGACCTGATGCACACCTATGGCGCCGGCTACTGGACCGCGCTGGTCAAGCTGCGCCTGCCCGCGGCGATGCCGTTCATCTTCAACGGGCTGAAGATCGCCAGCACGCTGGCGTTGATCGGGGCCATCGTTGCCGAATTTTTCGGCTCTCCGATCAGGGGCATGGGCTTTCGGATTTCCACAAGCGTGGGGCTGCTTGCGCTGGATCTTGTGTGGGCTGAAATCGTCGTGGCGGCGCTGGCCGGGTCGGCCTTTTACGGGGCCATCGCGCTGATCGAAAAACGCACGACCTTCTGGCACCCGTCGCAACGGGGCCGGTGACAATAACCAACAAGGGAGACGACCATGACCATCAAGACCATTGCCACCACGGCTCTGCTGCTGGCGGCAGGCTCCGCGCAGGCGGCGGATGAGCTTACGCTGCAGCTGAAATGGGTCACGCAGGCCCAGTTCGCGGGCTATTACGTGGCCGCCGACAAGGGGTTTTACGAGGAAGAAGACCTTGACGTGACAATCAAGCCGGGCGGCCCCGACATCGCCCCGGTGCAGGTGCTGCTGGGCGGGGGCGCCGATGTCATGGTCGACTGGCTGCCCTCGGCGCTGGCCGCACGTGAAAACGGCGCGCCCATCGTCAATATCGCGCAGCCCTTCAAGTCGTCGGGCCTGATGCTGACCTGCCTGAAGGAAAACGGCATCGAGACCCCCGCCGATTTCCCGGGCCACACGCTCGGCACCTGGTTCTTCGGAAACGAGCTGCCGCTATATAGCTGGATGTCCAAGCTGGGCTACGCCACCGACGGGTCCGAAGGCGGCGTGACCATTCAGAAGATCAACTTCAACGTCGATCCGCTGCTGCAAAAGCAGGTCGATTGCGCCACCACCATGACCTACAACGAATATTGGCAGGTGATCGACGCGGGGCTGACTCCGGATGATCTTGTGGTGATGAAATACGAGGACGAGGGCATTTCCACGCTTGAAGACGGGCTCTACACCACCGAGGAAAACCTTGAAGACCCGGAAATGGTCGACAAGCTGGTGCGCTTCGTGCGCGCATCGATGAAGGGCTGGAAATACGCCGAGGAAAATTCCGACGAGGCGGCCGAGATCGTGCTGGAATACGACGAGACGGGCGCCCAGACCGAAAAGCACCAGAAGCGGATGATGGGCGAGGTTGCCAAGCTGACCGCAGGCAGCAACGGCGCGCTGGATCCGGCGGATTTCGAACGCACGGTCGATGTGCTGCTGTCCGCCGGCGCGGACCCGGTCATCACCGAAAACCCCGGCACCGCCGCATGGACCCATGCCATCACCGACGAGGCGCTGAACTAAGGCGTTACCAACAAATCGGGGCGGCCAGATCGGCCGCCCCTTTTTGGTTCTCAAAGAGCTTTGTTGCAATCTGCAAGCACGCGGTCTTGGGGGACGCGGCGGGTCACGGAACACTGTCTCAATGCGGGACGAGCCGAGTCCTAGAACCGGCGTGTAACATCGACATGTCCGATTGATGAAACCCCGCTTACGCGTCGACCAATGCCAGCAGATCGACGGATCGGAAGGGCCGTTGCAGCACGGCGAAGCCCGCCGCCTCTCCGCGTTCCTCGGCAGCATTGCCCAGCAGCACGATTCGCGCGCCGGCCTGGGTCAGCGCCTGCCCAAGCGGCGAATCCGCCACCGCCTCGGGCGCCATCTGGATGAAGCCGATCAGCGGAGCGTGAAGCGTTTCAAGCCGTTGCAGGGCATCGGCCTGCGACGCGGCGCAGATCACCGACGATTGGGGCATCGCATCCTGCAGGATACCGGCGACGTCCTCGGCGACGATCGCGTCGTTTATGCAAATGAGAAAGGTCGGGCGCGAAGCCATCGTGTCGGGCATTTCAATCTTCTTGGAGAGGCTTTTGGTGTCTTGGAACGAATCGGATGTGGGGGCATTAAACTATGACATATTTTCCGACAGGATTTTGAATGAAGACAGTTTCCTGCCGTGCCTGCCCGCTTTCCAGCTGCGAAACGCTGCTGCAGCACGACGCAGAACACCGCAAGTTCCTTGAAAGGTTCCGCGCCGGGGAAATGTCGGTCGAATCGGGCACGCAGATCCTGCTGGAAGGGTCCAACGCGCCCCAGTTCTACACGGTGCTTGCCGGCATGGGGCTGCGCGACAAGACGCTGCCCGACGGGCGGCGGCAGGTGATCAACTTTGTCCTGCCCGGCGATCTGCTTGGGCTGCAGGCCAGCGTCATGGGCGAAATGAACCATTCGGTCGAGGCGGTCACCCCCATGCGCCTGTGCGTCTTTCGACGCGAGGACATCTGGTCCCTGTACCGCACGCAGCCCGAGCTAAGCTATGATCTGACCTGGATCGCCGCCGCCGAGGAACATTTCCTGGGCGAGACCATCGCCAGCATCGGGCAGCGCGACGGCACCGAACGCGTCGCCTGGGCGCTGCTCAAGCTGTATCAGCGGATGCGCGGGCTGGGGATCGGCAGCGATCTGAGCGTTCCTCTGCCGTTTCGCCAGCAGGACCTGGCCGATGCGCTTGGCCTGTCGCTGGTCCATACCAACAAGACCCTGGCAAAGCTGCGCCAACAGGGCATCGCCGACTGGGCCAACCGCGAACTGACCGTGCCGGATGCGCGCCTGCTGGCCACGCTGGCCGTGGCCGAGCTGGAACCGCTGCCAAGGCGGCCCTACCTGTGAGCGATCAGCGGCGCAGCGTGTCGCCGTAGGCGATCTTGGGGGTCATTTCGATGATCTTGTCGAAGGTCGCATTGGGGTCGTTGACCCGGGCGGCGATGATCTCGGCCGCCTTCACGCCGATTTCGGTGCGGCAGGCATCCATCGTCGCCAGCTTCTTGGGAAGCCCCTGCAACAGTTCGACCCCGTTGAACCCCGCAAGGCCGATGTCGCCCGGGATGGCGCGCCCCTGTTCCAGCAGGTACAGCAACCCGCCGGCCCCGATCATGTCGTTGGAATAATAGATGAAATCCAGCTCGGGTTCCTGCCGAAGAAGCGCGGCGGTCATCTCGCGCCCCTTGGCCAGCGCCGACCCGCCGGAATAGAATTCCTGCGCGGCAACTTCGACCCCGCCCTTGGCCAGCGCCTCGGTGAACCCTTCAAAGCGTTTGCGCGCGCGGTAATCCAGCGGCATCTTGGTGCCCAGAAAGCCGATCTTCTGGTAGCCCGCCTTCAGGATCGCGTTCGCCATCTCGCGCCCGGCGCGGCGGTGCGAGATGCCGACGGCGTGCCGTCGGTATCCATGATCTCGATCACCGGGATGCCCGACGCCTTGAGCATGGCCTTGGATGCCTCGGTATGTTCGATGCCCGCGATGATGATGCCCGACGGGCGCCAGGACAGCATCTCGTAAAGGACGCGTTCCTCTTTTTCGGGGATGTAATCGGTCACGCCGACCACGGGCTGAAGTTCGGTATCCTCAAGCACGGACGAAATGCCCGCCATGACCTCGGGAAACACCATGTTGCGCATCGAGGGAATGATGACGGCAACGAGGTTCACACGCTGGCTGGCCAACGCTCCTGCAATCTTGTTGGGCACGTATCCTAACTCCTTCGCGGCTTGCAGAACCCTGGCCCTTGTGGCTTCGGACACGTCCCCGCGATTGCGCAGAACCCGGCTGACCGTCATTTCCGAAACGCCCGAGGCCTCGGACACATCTCTCAGCGTCAACGGACGTGTAGCGTCGTCTGCCACGGTGCGGGCCTCCTCGAACCTCTTGTCTTGGGCGATGTTAGCCGTTCTAACGCAAGGTACAAGGCGGCATTGCGGCGCGTGTCTATTTCGCGCAACCCGGATGACAAGCGTTTCGGATGCAGGTATGGATGCCGCGCGCGGCCCCGTGGCTCAACTGGATAGAGCAGCCCCCTCCTAAGGGGCAGGTTGCAGGTTCGAATCCTGCCGGGGTCGCCAAGTCTGCACGTGTTGCCAAAAACAGCTAATGTCTGCGCAAAAGCAAGCAATAGCTTGCGCAAGACGATGCTCATGATGCCACAGGAATCATGATTTATATATTAATTTCAGTTATTTGAGCCTTGTGTTGGCCGGCGGTAGACTTCGCCTGTGCCGGCCTCTTTCGCGCTGATTTGACAGCCAGATCGCTTCCCCTTCACTGAATGACACCAAGGTTCCGGAACCTTTCATCCCCCGTCTGTCAGGCCTGCCAGGCCCGAGAGCGCCGCCGCGGCCTGTATGCCGCGCCTTGAAAGGAGTCCGCCATGACACGTGCGACGACCACGATCCCGTTCAGCACCATCAAATTCATCGACAACATCCCACGCCTGTCTGATCTGACCGAACGGCTCACGCAGAAGCTGCGCGAGATCCGCATGGAGCTGAGCCAGCGTGAACCCGCCAGAATGACCGCGGCAAAAGCGCAGAGCAGATATGACCTGATCACCGACGCCGATACCATCAGGATCAAGCGGCGGGCGATGCGGTATCTGGAACGGCTGCACAACGCGACCGGGACCCGGCATCTTCCACAGCGTGACGAGGCGATGCTGACGCCCCTTCGCGGCGGACTGCCGGTTGCGCGGATCGTGACCGAACATGAGGCGGACGAGATCGCGGCGGCCCTTCACGCAGAAATGCCGTGGATGGCCCCCGCCACGGAAGTCGTCTGGCATGGCCTGAGGGCCTCTGCTCGCGCCGGATCGCCCGGTCTGCGTTTCGATCCGCTTGTGCTGGTCGGGTCCCCCGGGATCGGCAAGAGCTTCTGGGCGCGCCGCCTTGCGCATCATCTCGAGGTGCCCACCATATCAATCGACGCCACGGGTGAGCCTGCAGCATTCTCTCTGGTCGGCGCGCAACGCGGCTGGAGCAGCGCGAGCCCGGGCAAGCTGATCCAGACAGTTTTGCGCGAACGGCACGCCGGCCCCATCGCGATCATCGACGAGGTGGAGAAATTCGGGAATGTTCAATCGAGCCAGGGATCGCGGCACACCCTGACCGACGCCTTGCTACCCCTTCTCGAGCGGATGACAGCCCAAACCTGGGAATGTCCCTACTATCAAATCCGGGTCGACATGTCCTGGGCGAACTGGGTCATGACGGCCAACAGCAGGTGGGGGTTGCCGGCACCGCTGCTCAGCCGCTGCGTGGTGCTTGATCTGCCAGACCTGACAGGATCGCAGCTGCAGGTGTTTGTCGAAGAGCAGGGCGCAAAGCGGGGGCTCTCGCGAGTGGCCATCGACGCCACATCGGACACAATCCAGCGGGCGACAACTGCCGGTTGCACGCCCAGCTTGCGGACGGTCAACCGCATGTTGGACCGGGTGGAATTTCTGGCACACCGGCAGCTGCTACAATGAAGCCAGCTGAGCACAAACTGCACCATGGTGTTCATGACGGGCTGCGCCCCTGCTTGACGCTCCATGGCCCGCGTTCGGTGCTGTGAAAGATATCAAGAGCCCTGCGGACAGACCGTTCCCGGGCGACACCACAATATCTGGGCGAAAGTGGTTGGAAAGTAGGGAAAGTATACCTCCGGTATGTTCGGTTGCTTACCGGTAAGCAACCGAACATACCGGAAGCGACCTTGGTATAGATCAAGAAGAAGGTTCCGCCGCACCTGAGACATATCAGGAGACTGTTTCCGGGCCAACATGGACCAATCAAGCTGCGTGAGCGACTGCCCGACACAAGGGGCGTATTTCTGACATAAGGGCGGTTTCCGTGGAAAAACTCGTGCTTGATCGAAGGGCCCTCGGCTGATTCAATTCCCGCAAGGGATGGGGGGATCGGCCATTAGGGGACCGCGGATCATGGTGTCATCTTGGATGTGGAGCCCACCCGCTCCATCCGGCAAGCCGAGGTCGGGTCGACAAAGACTATGTTGAAGCGGGTCAAAGAGAAGTTCGACCTGCATCCCGAACGCCTGCTCGCTGACACGGCCTATGGCGCCGGGCCGATGCTGGGTTGGCTGGTTGAACGCAAGATTAACCCGCACATCCCCGTCTTCGACAAATCTGGCCGCAGCGACGGCACCTGGAGCCGGGCTGACTTCGAGTGGGACGCCGAGAACGACCAATACATCTGCCCCGAGGGCCAGACACTGAAGCAGTTCCGCCGGAACTATTCCGACCCGAACCGGGGGGCGAACGGACAGGGCAGAGCGAAATACCGTGCCCTAAAACTGACCTGCCAGGCCTGCCCGTCCAAGGCAAAATGCTGCCCGAAC
>CAXICP010000136.1:0-8152 GCA_964022595.1 uncultured Salipiger sp. | reverse complement strand
GCGCTGGATATCCACGCCCGCGCCATCAACGACGAGATGAAGATCGCCTGCGCCGAGGCGCTTGCCGCCATCGCGCGCGAGGATGTGCCCGACGAGGTGGGACTGGCCTATGGCAAGCAGCTGAGCTTCGGGCGCGATTACATCATTCCGACGCCGTTCGATCCCCGGCTGATCCACCGCATCCCGCCTGCCGTCGCGAGGGCCGGCATGGACACCGGCGCCGCGCGGCGCCCCATCATCGACATGGACGCCTACGAGGAAACCCTGCGCGGGCGGATGGACAGCACCGCGCCGATGCTGCGCAGCATCAACAACCGCGCCCGGCAGGCACAGGCCCGCATGATCTTTGCCGAAGGTGACGATCCGCGCGTGCTGCGCGCCGCCGTCATGTACCAGCGCAACGGGCTGGGCAAGGCGCTGGTGGTCGGGCGCGAGGATGACGTGCGCCGCAAGCTGGAAGAGGCGGGGCTGTCCGACGCGGTGCGCGAGCTGGAAATCGTCAACGCGGCGAATACCCGGCATCTCGAAACCTACAAGGATTTCCTGTACCGCCGCCTGCAACGCGAGGGGCGCGACCAGAAGGACATCCACCGCCTTGCGGCCCGCGACCGGCATGTCTTTGGCGCGCTGATGCTGGCGCATGGCCACGCGGACGGGCTTGTCACCGGCGCCACGCGCAAGTCGGCGCATGTGATGGAACGGATCAACACCGTGTTCGATGCGGATGCGCATCACGGCGCGGTCGGGGTCACGGCGCTGCTGCTCAAGGGGCGGATCGTGCTGATTTCCGACACGCTGGTGCATGAATGGCCCGATGAAAACGATCTTGCCACCATCGCCGAACGCTCGGCCGGGGTGGCGCGGCACCTGGGGCTGGAACCGCGCGTGGCCTTCGTGTCGTTTTCAACTTTTGGCTACCCGGTGTCGGAACGGGCGACCAAGATGCACGTGGCGCCCCAGATCCTTGACCAGCGAGGCGTTGATTTCGAATACGAAGGCGAAATGACCGTCGACGTGGCGCTGAGCCCCAAGGCGCAAGAGGCCTATCCGTTTCAGCGCCTGACCGGGCCGGCGAACATCCTTGTGGTGCCGGCGCGCCACTCGGCGTCGATCTCGGTCAAGCTGATGCAGGAAATGGCGGGGGCGACGGTGATCGGGCCGATCCTTGCCGGGGTCGATCAGTCGATCCAGATCTGTTCGACCAACATGACGGCGAACGACATTCTCAACATGGCGGTGCTGGCCGCGTGCAAGGTTGGCTGACGGGCCGGCGGCATTTCGGGAAAGGGGCAGGCATGACGATCTGGAACCTCGGGTCCATCAACGCGGATCTGGCCTATGCGGTGCCGCGCCTGCCCGTGCCGGGCGAAACCATCGCGGCCTCGTCGCTGCTGCGCGGGCTGGGGGGCAAGGGCGCCAACATGTCGGTCGCAGCGGCGCGGGCGGCGGCGCGCGTGGTGCATCTTGGGGCCGTGGGGCCCGAAGGCGCCTGGGCCATCGAGCGGCTGATGGAATATGGCGTCGACACCCGCCATATCGCGCGGGTCGATGCGACGACCGGTCATGCGGTGATCCTGATTGACGATGCGGGGGAAAATTCCATCGTCATCCATCACGGCGCCAACCATGCCATCCCCGAAACCCTGCTTGGCGCCGCCCTGTCCGAAGCGTCCACCGGCGACTGGCTCTTGATGCAGAACGAAACGCTGTTGCAGCCAGAGGCGGCGGCGCTGGCGCGGCGGCTGGGGCTAAAGGTGGCCTACGCGCCGGCGCCTTTCGAAATCGGCCTTACCCGCACGGTGCTGCCCTTTTGCGACCTTCTTGTCCTGAACGAGGTGGAATGCGACCAGCTGATCGCCGCCACGCAAACCGGGCTGGCAGAGCTGGGCATCGACACCATCGTGGTGACCGAAGGCGCGCGCGGCGGTCGCATCCACAGCCGGCGCGATGGCTGGCAGGCCCAGCGGTTCGCCGCGCCCCGGGTCGAGGCGGTCGATACCACCGGCGCGGGCGACACGTTTTCCGGCTATCTTGTGGCGGGGCTGGACCGGGGGATGCCGCTGCTGCAGGCGGTCGGGCTGGCGGTCAAGGCCGCCGCGCTGATGGTCACGCGCCACGGCACCGCCGATGTCATCCCCGATCTGCGCGACGTGCACGAGGCGCCGTTCTAGCCCGCCGCGCCCGACTTTCGCGCGCGGCCCCTTTCCCCAAGGGGAAATCCCGCCTAGCCTGCCCGGATGGACAAGGTTACCACGCATCAGGCGCAGGATGACGCGCGCAACGAACAGATCCTGATCTGGGTCAACGGTTCGCTGAAACCCAAGGCCGAGGCGATGGTGTCGGTCTATGATTCCGGCTTCATGCTGGGCGACGGCATCTGGGAAGGGCTGCGCCTTTACGACGGACGGTGGAGCTTCATCGACGAACATCTCGACCGCCTGTTCGAAGCGGCGCTGGCGATCGACCTTGATATCGGCATGGATCGCGCCGCCCTTGTGCAGGCGATTGACGACACGCAGCGGGCGAACGGCATGCACAGCGATGCCCATTGCCGCCTGATGGTGACGCGGGGCATCAAGACGCGGCCCTTTCAGCACCCGGGGCTGTCGGTTTTCGGGCCGACGGTGGTGATCCTGATGGAACATTCGCGCCCCTCGATCCCCCGGCCCATCCGGCTGGCCACCGTGCCCCACCAGCGGGGCTTGCCGATGACCCAGGACCCCAAGCTGAATTCCCATTCCAAGCTGAACTGCATCCTTGCCTGCATCGCCGCCGAAAAGGCTGGCGCGGACGAGGCGCTCATGCTGGATGTGCATGGCTTCGTGAACACGACCAACGCGTGCAATTTCTTCATCGTGCGCCGGGGCGAGGTTTGGACCAGCACCGGCGATTACTGCATGAACGGCATCACGCGCGGCAAGGTGATCGCCCTGTGCCGGCAGGCGGGCATCCCGGTGTTCGAACGCAATTTTCCGCTAATCGACACCTATGGCGCGGACGAGGCGTTCCTGACCGGGACCTTCGGCGCGCAGACCCCGGTAGCCGAGATTGACGGAAGAAAGATCGGGTCAGGTCAAATGGGCCCGATTACGGAAAGGATTCGGCAACTTTACAAGGCGATGGTGTCGTCATGAGGAATGCGCAATGAGATTCGTCCTATGAAAGTCGCGATGTGGTCGGGACCCCGAAACCTGTCGACGGCACTGATGTACGCATTCGGTAGCCGCGCGGATTTCCATGTCCATGATGAACCCTTCTATGGTCCCTACCTGCGCCGCACGCGATTGCCGCACCCGATGGCGCGGCAGATCATGGATGACAGGTACGAAACCGCCCGGGAAATGTCGGCGATCCTTCGGGGGCCGGTGCCGGGCGGCAAGCCACACGCCTATCACAAGCACATGTGCCAGCACATGATCTCGGGGATACCCCGCGATTTCATGGCCGAATGCAAGCATGTGTTCCTGCTGCGCCATCCGGCCCGGGTCGTCGCCAGCTTTTCCAAGGGGTATGAAAACCCGACCGCCGCCGATATCGGCTTTGCCGCGCAGGCCGAGGTATACGATCACGTCCTGTCGCTGGGGCTGACGCCGATCGTGATGGACAGCGCCGACATTCGCGCCAACCCCGAGGCGCGGTTGCGCGACCTGTTCGCGGCACTTGGGCTGGATTTCGACCCGGCGATGCTGGCCTGGCCGCTGGGGGGACACCCCGCCGATGGCATCTGGGCCGCGCATTGGTACCGCGAGGTGCATCGCTCGACCGGGTTCGCCGGGGCCGAGGGGCCGTTGCCGGCGCTTGATGCCGCCGGGACCGCGCTGGTCGAAGAAGCCATGCCGCATTACGAAAAGATGCGCGCCTGCCTGGCGGCCTGACCGGCGTCAGACGGAAATGGCGGCGCGTGTGTGGGGGCAGCGGGTGCCGTCGTAAAACGTGTCGATCACGTCGGAAAATACCTGCGGCGCCTCTTCGGTCGCCTCGAACAGGGTCATGCACGACCTGACCTTCAGCGCATCCACCGGCCCCAGGATCGTTTCGGGGCCCGTTCCCTTATGGGTGAAAAGCAGCGATGCCGCTTCGACAAGCCGCGGCCCAAGCACCGGATGCGCCATGTAGGCGGCCGCATCATCCAGCCCGCCCAGCCCGAAATGCCGCGCAATCTGCGACCGTCCAAGGCTTTCTAGCTGGGGAAAAACGTACCAGATCCAGTGGGTCGTCTTGCGCCCGGATGACAGTTCGGCAGTGACCTGCGGCCACACGGCATCCTGCGCCTGAACGAATTCTTCCAGTTCCGTCATCGTCTTTTTCCGGGCAGGATCGGCCCCGCCGCCATGTCCGGCGGGGCCGTCGCGTCAGCCTTTCAGGCGCCGATTGCGCGCCGCCAGAAGCTTCAGCCGCAGCGCGTTCAGCTGGATGAAGCCCTTGGCGTCTTCCTGGTTGTAGGCGCCGGCGTCGTCTTCGAAGGTCACATGCGCTTCGGAATACAGCGAATGTTCCGACCAGCGCGCAACGGTTCGCGCCGAACCCTTGTACAGTTTCAGCCGCACGGTGCCGGTGACATGTTCCTGCGACTTGTCGATCAGCGCCTGCAGCATCTCGCGTTCGGGCGAGAACCAGAACCCGTTGTAGATCAGTTCGGCGTAGCGCGGCATGATCGAATCCTTCAGATGGCCGGCCCCGCTGTCCAGGGTGATCTGTTCAATGCCGCGATGCGCCTCAAGCAGGATGGTGCCGCCCGGGGTTTCGTAGATGCCGCGCGATTTCATCCCGACAAAGCGGTTTTCCACCAGGTCGAGCACCCCGATGCCGTGCTTGCCGCCCAGCTCGTTGAGCTTGGTCAGGATCGTTGCGGGCGACATCGCCTCGCCGTTGATCGCGACGGCGTCGCCCTTTTCAAAGCTGATCTCGACCATCTCGGGTTCGTTCGGGGCCTGTTCCACCGGAACGGCGCGCTGCAGAACGTATTCGGGCGCCTCGATGGCCGGGTCTTCCAGCACGCGGCCCTCGGACGAGGTGTGCAGCAGGTTCGCATCGACCGAAAACGGCGCTTCGCCACGCTTGTTCTTGGCGATGGGAATCTGGTTCTTTTCGGCGAAATCGATCAGCTTCGTGCGCGAGGACAGATCCCACAGCCGCCACGGCGCGATCACCTTGATGTCGGGGTTCAGCGCATAGGCCGCCAGTTCGAACCGCACCTGGTCGTTGCCCTTGCCGGTCGCGCCATGGGCCACCGCGTCGGCGCCGCAATCGGCCGCGATCTCGACCAGGCGCTTGGAAATCAGCGGCCGCGCGATCGAGGTGCCCAGCAGGTACAGCCCTTCGTACAGCGCGTTGGCGCGGAACATCGGGAAGACGAAATCGCGCACGAATTCCTCGCGCAGGTCTTCGATGTGGATCTCTTTGACACCCATCATCTCGGCCTTGGCGCGGGCTGGCTCCAGCTCTTCGCCCTGGCCGAGATCGGCGGTGAATGTCACGACCTCGCAACCGTATTCGGTTTGCAGCCACTTTAGGATGATCGAGGTGTCGAGGCCTCCGGAATAGGCCAGGACGACTTTCTTGGGCGCCGACATGCTTGGTTCCTTGTGATGAAATCTGCCGCGCGGTTTATGGCCTTTTGACGCTAGGGGCAAGGATCTGGCGTTGACCGGCCCCGTTCCTGTGATAGCCCTGCCGGGAAAACCAACGGACGGGGCGGGCCTGATGGGCTGGAAATACTTTCTTCACTCGGTACGGATGGTGCTGGACAACCTTGGCGTCGCGCTGCGGCTGTCGGCGGTGCTGTACATGGTGCAGATGGCGCTGACGGTCTTTGTCTTCGTTTCGCCCGGGGGCGCCGATCCGACGCAGCAGACCCCGGAAGCAGCCGGAGAGTTGCTGATCCTGATGGTCTTTTCGCTGATCGCAAGCCTGTGGATCGCGGTCGGCTGGCACCGTTTCGTGCTGACGCAAGAGCCGCCCGCCGGCATTGTGCCGCGCTGGCACGGGCCTGAATTGCTTCGCTATTTCGGGCGTTCCCTGCTTATCGCGCTGTTGCTGGTCGCCGGGGGCGCGGTCATCGGCGGCCTGGTGCTGGGGGTCGCATCGCAGGTGCCCGCGCTGGCCGGGCTGGCGATCTTCGGGCTTGTGGGGCTGGGCAGCTACGTGTTCTTCCGGGTTGGTCTTGTGCTGCCCGCCGCCGCGCTTGGCCGGTCGCTGACCATGCGCGAAAGCTGGGCCGCGACGGGGCGCGACAGCACCGCGCTGCTGCAACTGGCGCTGATCGTGATGGCGGGGCAGTTCCTGATCGAAATTCCGGGCATGATCGACGGCGATGCCGGCGGGCCGATCGCGCTGATCTATGATCTGGTCATCAACTGGTTCGTGACGATGTTCGGCGTGTCGCTGCTGACGACGCTTTACGGGGTGTTCATCGAAAACCGCCGCATCGACTAACCGGCTTGCCAAGCGCGCCCGTTTCGGCAAGGTCAGGGCATGGACAGTTTTCACGACCGGGCCCGTGCCGCCGCCGAGCGGATGCGCGAAGTTTTCCCCGAGACACCGCTTCAGCGCAACGCGCATCTTTCGGCGCTTTACGGCGCCGACATCTGGCTCAAGCGCGAAGACCTGAGCCCGGTGCGCAGCTACAAGCTGCGCGGCGCCTTCAATGCCATGTCGAAACGCCCCGGGGCGGACCTGTTCGTCGCGGCGTCGGCCGGGAACCACGCGCAGGGCGTTGCCTTCATGTGCAGGTTCTTCGGGAAAAAGGGCGTGATCTTCATGCCCGTGACCACGCCCGACCAGAAGATCCAGAAGACCCGCACCTTTGGCGGCGAGATGGTCGAAATCGTCATGACCGGCGATTACTTCGACGACACGCTGGCGGCGGCGCAGCAGTATTGCGCGGAAAAGGGCGGGCATTTCCTGTCGCCCTTCGATGATGACGACGTGATCGAAGGCCAGGCCAGCGTGGCCGCCGAAATCGAAAACCAGATGGGCCGGCTGCCGGATCACGTGGTGATTCCGGTGGGTGGCGGCGGGCTGGGGTCTGGAATCCTTGGGTATTTCGGCAACGACGTGCAATATACCTTTGTCGAACCGTCGGGCGGGGCCTGCCTGCGCGCCGCGCTGAAGGCCGGCAAGCCGGTGCCCCTGCCGCAGGTGAACACCTTTGCCGATGGCGCCGCGGTGGGCCAGATCGGCGCGCGCACGTTCGAATGCCTGCGCGGTGTCGGGCTGGCGAACACGCTTGCGATTTCCGAAGACCGGCTGTGCACCACCATGCTGGAAATGCTGAACGTCGAAGGCATCGTGCTGGAACCGGCGGGGGCGCTGTCGGTGGACGCGCTCAAGGATCTGGGCCAGGCGATTCGCAACCGCACGGTGGTTTGCGTCACATCGGGCGGGAATTTCGATTTCGAACGCCTGCCGGAGGTCAAGGAACGGGCACAGCGGTTTTCCGGGGTGAAGAAATATTTCATCCTGCGCCTGCCGCAACGCCCCGGCGCGCTTCGGGATTTCCTGAATTTCCTGGGGCCCGAAGATGATATCGCGCGGTTCGAATATCTCAAGAAATCCGCCCGGAACTTCGGGTCCGTGCTGATCGGGATCGAAACCGTCGCGCCAGAGAATTTCGCCCGCCTGCATGCGCAGCTGGATGCGAACGGCTACGCCTGGCGCGACATCACCGATGACGAAACGCTTGCGCAGTTCCTGATCTAGGCGGCGTAGCGCCGGGGCAGTTCGCGCAGGAATTCATCGCGCGATGCGTCGTACATCCGGCGCACTTCGGGCAGGTCGATGTCGTCGATCCTGCCGTGTTTCGCCGCGCTTTCCCACGTCTGGCACAGGGTCGACAGGGCCGCAAAGCCAAGGTTGAGCGCGCTGCCCTTGAGGAAATGCAGGTTGGATTCGATGTCGGGTGGCGAACCGGAAACGGATGGCAACAGGTCAAGCGTGCCTTCGACCTCTGCAAGGAAAGCTTCGACGATCTCGTCGAAATCTTCGGCCCCGATTTCATCGCGAAGCTCGGCCACGCGGTCCCAGTCGATCATGGCGCACCTCCTTTGGTCAGGGCTAGCGCCAAAAGGTAAAGGAAGGCTGACCGGTTTCGTGAAACTGTTCGGTTCAACGTAAAGACTGAATTAGGGACCGCGGCGTATGACGGTAGGGA
>CAXICP010000135.1:0-8160 GCA_964022595.1 uncultured Salipiger sp. | reverse complement strand
GCTTCTGGTGGTCGGCGGCGGGCTGACCACCGACAAGGAAATCCGCGAGGTCGACCGCCGCCTTGGCAAGGACACGCCCCCGCTGGGCACCGTGCTGAACCGGGCCGAGGGCACGAATCTGGGCAAGTACACCTACTGACCGCAATGCCCGGGCGGGTCAGGGCCGGGCGGCGCGCGGCAGCAACCGCCCCAGCATCGCCGGGCCAAGCGCGGCAAGGACCAGCCGAGACATCCAGCCATCGCGCTGCGCCCGGATGGTGGGAATCGCCACCACCGGCTGAACCCCCAGCACCCGTTCCATCTGGGCGGCGCTGCGAATGGCCGGGTTCATCAGCTCGGCGACAAGGGCCGCGGCCACCGCCGCCAGAACGCTGCCCACCACGCCCATCGCCAGCAGCTTCTTGCGGCTGCCCGAGGCCGGAACTTCGGGCACAAGCGCGGTTTCCAGCACTTCGAACCGGGCCATCTGCTGGCGATCTTCCAGCATCTGGCCCATCTCGGCCTCGGCCTTGCGGCGGGTGATGACGTTGTATTGTTCCTGCAGGCGCGTCAGGTCACGTTCCAGCCCCGACAGGGCGCGTTCCACCTCGGGGGCCTGCTGGATGGTGTCGTGGATCGCGGCGATCCGGCCCTGCACCAGCGTCTGTTGCTCGTGCAGCAGGCCGAGCTGCCGCGCCAGCACCGTTTCGCGCAGGCGTGAGCTGTTCGCTTCCAGCGCCACGATCTCGCGTTCCAGCGTCAGCGCGTTGTCCTGAAGCGTGGTCAGCTGGTCGCGCAGGGCCCCAAGCCCCGCCGGCAGCGCATCGCCGTTGTCCTGCTTGAACTGCGCGATCTGCGCTTCCATCGCCTGGATTTCCGCCTCGACGCGCGCTTCCTCGCTTTCGAAGAACTCCAGCGTGTCGCGGGCGCGGTTGACGCTGCGGTCGCGGGACTGGTCGATCACCGAATGCATCAGCTCGTTCGCAAGATCCGCCGCCTTTTGCGGATCGCCCAGCGTGACGGTGATCAGCAGCCCCGACGGCGCCTCTTGCACGGCGGCATAGCCCACGGGGGCCGACCGAATCACGTCGAGGCGCACGGCCTGGCGCATGTGAAACACGCGCTCGTTCAGGCTCATGTCCGGATCGTCAAGGAAAAGCCCGTGGTCCTGCATGATCCGCACAAGGTTGTCGCGCGACATCAGCCGCTGTTCGATCAGCTGCACCCGGCGGGCGGTGTCCTGCGACGGGGCGGTGGTGCCGACCAGCGTGTCGGGCACCTGGCTTTCCTCGATCGTGACCACGGCCGTGGCCTCGTAGGTCTTGACCTGGCTAAGCGCGGCATAAAGCGAGACGACAGAGCCCAGAAGGATGATGGCAAGCATCAGCAACGACCTGCGCCGCAGGGCCGCCAGCACTTCGCCGATCGACTGGAACTGATTCATTCCCGCTACTCCCGCAACGTGTTGCCCCCACCTTGCGAACGCCAGCCGCCCTTGCATCCCTGCCCGGAAAGAACAGAACCGGGCCAAGCCGCCGCCTTGAAGACACCATTTAGCCGCAATGCCGCATTTCCGCCACGGTCAATCACCGCCCGAACCGGGAACAAACCGTTGATGATAAGACGAATATCGCTCTGGTTGTGTCAGGTCAGGGCAGCAGGGCGATCGAAACGACCAGATCTGCTAGCGTTTCCTGCCTGATCGGGATTTCGGCCCCGGGGCCAAGCCCCATGTCGCGGATCATCCGCATTCGCAATGCGGGCATTCGGGCCTGCATGGCGTCAAAGCCGAACACGGCGCGGGTCAGCGGGAACTGCGCCTTGTAGGCGGCTTCCTTGGCGGAAAAGATCCGCGTTGCGGCGCGCCCCGGCGTCAGGGGCGCAAGACCGGACAGCTCGCCGGGGGCGGCGATGGTGTCGATCAGATCGGGGTCCATGTCGGCGTCGGGTTCGATATCGACCCCGATGCCGCGCCAGGGACCGCGCGCCGCCACCGCAAGGCAAAGCCCCCCTGCGTGCGAAATGCTGCCCAGCACGCCCCGGGGCCAAAGCGGCGCGCGGTCCGCGCCCATCGCGATGGGCTGGGGCGCAACGCCGATCTGCGCCAGCGCGGCGCGCGCGGCGATGCGCCCCCCGGTGAATTCCGCAACCCGGGCCGGCACCGCGCGGCGCATGGCGTTCCGTTCCACATCAAACAGCGCGCCGGGATCATCACAGGGGGCGCTGACGGACCAGCCCAGGCCGTGCAACAGGCCGGACCGATCCAGCGCCTGCGTCAGGGCCTGCGGCGTCATGATGCCCGGGCGCTGCGCCCTGCGCGCATCGCGCGGCGGCGCGCCATGATGTCGGATCGCGGCTGCGCGCTCATTTGCGGCGGCGCGATCGGCGCCTGCACCGTGCCGCGCCCCGCCGTCCTTGTGGTTCGGACGGGGACGGGCGCGCCCGGCGCCGCATCCGGCGCCATCAACGCGGCAACCCGGGCCGCAAGATCGCCCAGCACCGGAAAGCGGAAAATGTCGGTGATCGACAGCTCTGCGGTGCCCAGTTCGTCGCGAATCGCGCGATGCGCCTGTACCGCCAGCAGCGAATGGCCGCCAAGGTCGAAAAAGCTGTCCTGCCCCGACACCTCGGTCACGCCCAGCACCGACGCCCAGATCGCGGCGATCTGCGCCTGCACCCGGCCCCCGTCGCCCATCGCCGCCGGGGCGGCGGGCTGCTGCGCGGGCGCCGCGCGCGCTGGCCTTGGCGCGGGTTTGGGCAGGGCGTTGCGATCCACCTTCTTGTTGGGCGTCAGCGGAAAGGCATCCAGCCGCACAAGGTGGTGGGGCACCATGAATCCCGGCAGGTGGCGGCCCATTTCGGTGCGGATGGCGCCCTCGGACAGCGGCGCATCCGAGGTGTAATAGCCCACCAGCCGCACATCGCCCGGCGTATCCTCGCGCGCCACGACCACGGCCTGGGCGACGCCGGGCTGGGATTCCAGCGCCGCCTCGATCTCGCCCAGTTCGATGCGGAAACCGCGCAGCTTGACCTGATTATCGACCCTGCCGATGAAGTCGATGCGCCCGTCCGAGCGCCGCCGCACAAGATCGCCCGTCCGGTACATCCGCCCGGCGTGGAACGGGTTGGGCACGAAGCGTTCGGCGGTCAGCTCATCGCGGCGCCAATAGCCGCGCGTCACGCCGTCGCCGCCGATCCAAAGCTCGCCCGGCATGCCGACGCCCACGGGCTGGCGCGCGTCATTCAGCACGTAAAGCCGCTGGTTCGCCAGCGGCAGCCCGATGTTCACCACGCCGTCGCCGGGCTGCGCGCCTTCGGTCGATGACCAGATGGTCGTTTCCGTCGGCCCGTACATGTTGGTGATGGTGGCGTCGGTGATCTTGCCGAATTCCGCGACCAGCGCGCCGGGAAGCGGCTCTCCTCCTAGGAAAAGATGCTGCAGGCGGGACAGGGCAAAGCGCGCCTCGTCGTTCATGGCGATCATCCGGGCCATCGAAGGGGTGCATTGCATATGCGTCACGCCATGCCGGACGATCTGCGCCGCGATGGAAAAATCATCCGGCGCCAGTTCCGGGGCGGCGTTCGCCGCGCGGACCACCTGCGCCAGCGGCCCCAGCCCGGCCAGCACGCTTTCGCGGTCGATGCCGTAATCGATCAGGCAGGCGATTTCGGTCACCCCGATCCGCCGAAGCTGTTCGACCCGGGCCAGCGCGTCCTGCACCGTTCCGAACAGGCCGCTTTCGCTGAAATACCGCTCAAAGGCGAAATCCAGGATCGCGTCCAGATCATCCGCTTGCAGGCTGTCCAGATCCAGATCGACCGGGCTGGCCACCCCCTGCGGGCGCTTGAAGGCCGGAAAGGCCCAGGCGTATTGCCGGATCAGCCCCGCCGCCGATCGCAGGTAGTCGCGCATCGGCCCGCGCGCCGTCTCGCGTGCCTCGTCGCGGGTGGCGGCGATGTAGCTGTGCAGCATGAGCGAGACGGCAAAATCCGCCGGATCGTGCCCCGCCTCGCGCAGCGCCGCGTGGTAAAGGCGGATCTTGTCGCCCACCTCGTCGATGCTTTGCCCCAGAAGATGGGTCAGCACGTTGCAGCCCAGCCGCCCCGCCTCGCGCCAGGTGTCGGGATTGCCCGCGGTGGTGATCCAGATCGGCAGGGTGTCGGACACCGGGCGCGGCTGCGTCACCACGTCGAACAGGGTGCCGTCGTCGCGCGGGAACGCCACCGAAGCGCCGCGCCACAGCGCGCGCAGCTGCGCGATCGTTTCGATCATCGCGGGCTTGTTGCGCGGCGGCGTGTTTTCCGGGCGCAGGACGAAATCATCGGGTTGCCAGCCGCTGGCGATGGCAAGGCCCGCGCGCCCGCCGGTCAGGTTGTCGATCACCGCCCATTCCTCGGCGATGCGGGCGGGGTGATGCAGCGGCGCCACCACCGAGCCGGCGCGCACGGCGATGTTGCGGGTCACGGCGGCGACCGCCGCGCCGGTCACGCTGGGGTTGGGATAGGGGCCGCCGAAAGCGTGGAAATGCCGCTCGGGCGTCCAGACGGCGGTGAAGCCGTTGGCATCGGCAAAGCGCGCGCCATCAAGCAGCAGGGCGTATTTGTCGCGCCCCTGCCCGTCGTCGTTGCCCCAGTAGTACAACGAAAAATCCATGCCCCCGCCGAACATCGGCATCGCCCCGTTCGAAATCAGCCCCCGGTCTTCGTCCGAGGTCAGCACCACCTTGAACCCGCGCGCCGTGGTCCAGAACAGTTCCAGCACCGAAATGTCGAAGCTGAGCGAGGTCACCGCAAGCCAGGTTCCCGGCGGATCGTGCGGTATCACCGCATCCATGCCGGCGTAGAAATTCGCCACGTTCCGGTGTTCGATCATCACGCCCTTGGGCACGCCGGTCGACCCCGAGGTATAGATGACATAGGCCAGATGGTCCGGGCCGCTGACCGGTGCGGGCGCGTGCCGGGTCGCCTGCGCAAGGCGCGGATCGGCGTCGATCACCAGCAGCTGCGCGTCGTGGTCCGGCAGGCTGTCGCGCAGGCCGGACTGGGTGACGATGACCGGCGCGGCGCTGTCCTGGATGTAATGGCGCAGCCGGTCCGCCGGATAGGCCGGATCCAGCGGCAGATAGGCGCCCCCCGCCTTGAGAATGCCCAGCGCCCCCACCATCAGGTCGACCGACCGCCGGGTATACAGGCCCACAAGCGTATCGGCCCCCACGCCCATCTCGCGCAGCACCTGCGCCGCCTGGTTGGCGCGCCGGTCCAGCTGGGCATAGGTCAGCGCCTGGTCTTCGAATACCAGCGCGACAGCGTCGGGGCTGCGGGCCACCTGCGCTTCGAACGCCGCCTGCATCGTGCCCGCGCCCCCAATGTCAGCCTGCGTCGCGTTCCAGCCGTTGAGCACAAGATCGCGTTCGGCCTCTGGCAGCAGGGGCATCGAATCGACCGCCCCGGCGCCGTTCGTCAGTTCCAGCCGCGCGGCCAGCAGGCTTGCCTGCGCCGCGTCCATCCGCCCGCTGTCGGTCAGCAGGCTTGCCGCGCCGCCCGCCAGTTCGACGGTCACGGCGGTGCCGGGGATATGCCCCGCCCCAAGGCTAAGGCCCACATGCGGCACCTGCGGCGCGCCGGGCAGATGCGGCGTGCGGGCGGGCAGATCGGTGAAGAACCCCCGCCGCTTGCGCGCCGCCCCGATTTCCGCCGCAAGGGGTGCCGCCATATCCGCCAAGGTGCCTTGCGCGTCGACCCGCAGCGGCGCCCAGGGTGTCACGTAACCGCCCCGGGACAGATCCCGCAAAGCGTCATCCGCGAAGGCGATATCGCATTGCGTGGCACCGCCCAGCCGCGCGGCCCAGGCGGCGATCTGCGCTTCGGGATTGGGGCCAAGGGCCAGCGGGCGGGCCAGGATCGGCCCCGTGGCCCTGCCAAGCCCTTGCAGTTCGACGGGGGCGGTATCGGCCAGCCGGGCGCGCCAATGGGCTTCATGCGGGGCGACCTGCGCGATGCGGGCATCGATTTCAGCGCGCTCGTCGTCGGTCAGCGCCGAAAGATGCGCGCCGGGGCTGGCGATCTGCGCCGCCTCGGCTGGGGCGCCGCAGGGATGGGCAAACCCTGTCAGGCGCAGCACGCCGGCGGCGCAGGCGACGGTAAGGTGATGTTCGCCCGCGTCCAGAACCTCGCCCGGGGTGCCGGTGCCGGGGGCAGGCTCTGCCCCCTGGACCAGCCACAGCTTGCCGCCCGCCAGCACCTTGGGCACGCTAAGCGGGTTGGCATAGCCGCCGTGATCCAGCGCCCGCACCAGCCGCGCCAGCCTGTCGGCGGGCTGGCGGAAATCCAGCAGCCCATGCGCCGAGGGACGATCCGCCAGCGCGTGATAGCTGCGCTGCGACAGGTCCTGCGGATGGCGCTGCAAACCGGTTTCAAGCTGCGCCAGAAGGTCGGGAAAGCTGTCGATGGCGGCAGCATAAGCCTTGGTGTTCAGCGTCAGCGCGGTGTCATTGCCGGAAATGTCGAAGCCGCGCGCGACAAGCACGTCGCCCTCGTCCACGCCGCCCTCGATCATGTGCCAGGCGATGCCGTGGCGCGTTTCGCCTTCGATCAGCGCCCAGATCGGGGCGTTCAGCCCGGCGTGGCGCGGCAAAGGCCCGTCGTGGAAGTTCACCGCGCCCCGGGCGGGCATGTCCAGCACCTGTGCCGGTATCATGTCGAGGTTGGAAATCGACAGGAGCCAATCAAATTGCAGCCCCGCCAGCCGGTCCGCAAGCCCCTTTCCCGGGTCGATCACGCGCAGCCCGCGCCCATCGGCCCAGGCAATGATATCGGCGTTGCGCGTCACCACCGCGCGGATGGAATGCCCCCCCCCGAGCAGTCTTTCGCTGCATTGCACCAGCAGGCTTTCGTTGCCCATGACGACGCTGGAAAACTGGGTCATCTTGCCTTACTCCGCCTTGCTCGCGCGCGCCCGCAGCAGCGCGCGCAAATCATGCACGATCATGTCCCGCAGGAAATGGGCCGGGTCCGCCGCGGGCTTGCGCTGGATCACCCGGCGCGCGCGCCAGATCAGCCCGCCCGCCACATGGGCGAGCGTCGCAAGGGCGGCATGCCCCCTGCCCCCGGCCTTGCAGAAATAATGCCAGCGGCTGTCCAGCCAGAAGCCCGGGATGCGGTCCCACCGTTTCATCCCGGTCGACACCGACCCGATATGCATCACCTTGCTGTCACGCACGAAATGCGCCTTGTGCCCGGCGCGGGCGGCGCGCAGGCACAGCTCGGTTTCCTCGAAATACAGGAAGAAGGTCTCATCAAACAGGCCGATGTGGTCCAGCACATCCTGGCGCACCATCAGCGAGGCCCCCGCCAGCCAGTCGACGCGGCACTCGCTCTCGGGCAGGTCCAGCGGCACCCGGTGCGCCGCCAGCAACCGCGAGATCGGGCCGAAGCGCGCCGCGCCCTCCAGTTCCGACAGCACC
Organism: uncultured Salipiger sp.; assembly: GCA_964022595.1. GTDB lineage: Bacteria > Pseudomonadota > Alphaproteobacteria > Rhodobacterales > Rhodobacteraceae > Salipiger. Next base: position 718 of record CAXICP010000135.1, on the reverse strand, counting down.
GAGGGAAAGCGGAAGGTGGACACATGCGGCGCGCCGTCCTCGCCGTGGATGTAGCTTCCGGCAAGCCCGACCTCGGGGTGCGTTTCAAGGTGATCGACCAGCGCGCGCAGGCTGCCCGGCCCGGGAAAGGCATCTGAATTCAACAGGTAGACGTAATCGGGGCGCGCCCCATCGGCCATCCCCGCGCGGATGCCGATGTTGTTGCCCGCGCCGAAGCCGCCGTTGCGGGGCGAGCGGATCAGCCGGATCGGCGCGCCCGTGGCCCAGGGGTCGCGCAGCCCCGCCTGCATCGCCTCGTACGAGCCATCGCCGCTGTCGTTGTCCACGATGACGATCTGCGCATCCAGCCCGCGCGTCTCGCGCAGGGCGGCCTGCACCGATCGCAGGGTCATCTGCGGCGTGCGGTAGTTCAGCGACACGATCAAAAGCCGGGCCATGCGCTATTCCGCCGCGCGGTGGGCGGGAAATTCGACCACTTCGCCCCCACTGGCCTCGGCCGCCGCGATCGCCTCGCGCAGCTGGGCGGCAAGCACCCGGACGTTGGGTTCCAGCACCATAGAATCGTGATCGCCCGGCACTTCACAGACCTCGACATGCGGCGCGCGGCTGCCCCAGTCGTTGTCGTGCAGCACATAGGCGCGTTCGGAATTGACCATGCGCCCGCCCGACACCTGCCACTTGCCCACCAACGGCGGGCGATACAGCACCAGCCGCCCGT
>CAXICP010000134.1:0-8203 GCA_964022595.1 uncultured Salipiger sp. | reverse complement strand
CGGCTGGAAGCGCATGTGCGCCAGGAAGAGGCGGTGCGCGGCAAGTATGGCCCGGTTTCGATTCGCCTTGCCGGCGAATTTCACACTCTGCTGGCCGAACTGACCGGCAACCCCGTGCTGACGCGCTACGTGTCCGAGGTGGTGCTGCGCTGCTCTCTCATCATGTCGCTTTATGCGCGCAGCCATTCATCCGATTGCGCGGTCGATGAACATTCGCAGATCATCGCCGCCATCCGCACCGGCGATGCGCAGCGCGCGATCGAGATCATGGAACATCATCTGGGCGCTGTCGCCGGCCGGGCCGAGCTTTCCGCGCAGCCAGATAGTATCCAATCCATCCTTTCACATTATGGCAAGGAACTGGCCCAATGACCTTGGAAAACGGCTACCACGCCTTCGATTTTGCCGATCTTTCGGCGCGTGAGGCCTATAAGGTGATGATCGGCACCATCGTGCCGCGCCCCATCGCCTGGGTCACGACCATCTCGCCCGACGGGGTGGTCAACGCGGCGCCCTATTCGTTCTTCAACTGCCTGTCCGCCGACCCGCCCATCCTGGCGCTTGGGGTCGAAAACAAGCCGGACCGCAGCTTCAAGGACACGGCCTACAACATCCGCATGACCGAATGTTTCACGGTCAATATCGTCGACCGCGCCAATGTCGAAGCCATGTCGGTGACGGCCGCGAACCTTGCGCCGGAGGTGGATGAATTGGAGGTTGCCGGGCTGACCGCCGTCGCGGGCGACCGGGTGGCGTGCCCCCGCATCGCCGAAGCGCCGGTGGCCTTCGAATGCGAACGCTACCTTGGCATCGCGGTGAGTTCCGCGCGCGAGATCATCCTTGGGCGAATCGTGCGCGCGCATATCCGCGAGGACATCATCGACCCCGCCACCTTCTATTCCGACCACGAAAAGCTTGACGCGCTGGGCCGGATGGGCGGGAACGGCTATGCGGGAACGTTCGACTACTTCGACCTGCCGACGCCGTCCGCCGAAGAAGTGCTTGGCTCGGGCAGGAAACAGGCCGCCGTGGAGAATAGCTAAGGCGGCGTGCGCCGCGCGGGCAGGGGAACTGGGTTTCCGGAAACTTCCAAAGCTCCCGGAAACCCAAGGACCCGTTCATGAACCGGGAACGATGCGGTCCGCGCGCAGTTGCTCGAACAGATCAAAGAAGGCCTCGTCCGTCGCGATGTATCCGGAGAAGCCCATCTTGCGGCTCTTGGACATGTCGGTGACCACCTCGATCGGCCGCCCCAGGTCGGCATCCGTGTGCCAGGGGGACGCAAGGCGTTCCAGATCGCGCTCGGCAAGGCCGTGGCGCTGGGCAATCTCGGCCCAGATCCCGGCGTCATCCGCCATCTGCTCTTCCAGCGGGCGCACGGTTCCGTCGAATTCTTCCGCCTGAATGCCGAACCATTGCGCGATGCGGTGCCACATCCAGCTCCAGCGGAAGACGTCACCGTTGACCACGTTGAAGTCTTCGTTCCGCGCAGCCGGGGTCGTTGCCGCCCAGACCGCCTGCGCCGCAAGCTGGCGCGCGTCGGTCATGTCGGTCAGGGAGTCCCATTGCGCCTGCGATCCCGGAAACCGGAAGGGCCGGCCGGTCTCGCGGCAGATGGTGGCGTAGACGGCCAGCGTCTGGCCCATGTTCATTGCGTTGCCCACGGCCTTGCCGATGACGGTATGGGGGCGATGAACGCTCCAGCCAAAGCCATCCTGCGCCGCCGCCGCGAACAGCTCATCCTCTTGGGCGTAATAGAAATTATCCACGTCAAGCCGGCCCTGATCCTCGCGGAAGGGCGTCTTGGGCAGCGTGCCCTTGCCGTAGGCTTCGAACGGGCCAAGATAGTGCTTCAGCCCCGTCACCAATGCCACATGTTCCACCGCGGCGCCGGGGCGCAGGGCGTCAAAGAGGTTGCGCAGCATCGCGGAATTGACGCTGATGTTCTCTGCCTCGGTCGGCATCCGCAGCCAGGTGGTCAGGAAGACATGGGTCGGATCAAGCCCCTGAACGGCGCCGGCGAGGGCCTGCGGGTCAAGCAGGTCGGCGGCAACCGGTGTCACCCGGGGCTGCCTTGCGGGCCGCCGGGCAAGGCCGAACACCTCGAAACCTTCGGCGACCAGCCGGTCTGCCAGGGCGCTGCCCTGAATGCCGGTCGACCCGACGATCAATGCACGTTTCGTCATTTCTTGCACTCCTATGCGTCTTTGATCCCCACCTAGACATCGGGGCCTTGCGGCGCTAGACGGCACCAAATTGGGACGTAGTCACCAAGAGGTAACCATGCAGCCAGGCAGCGACGACACCGAATGGCGCGAGGATTGCGCCCCGCGCCGGGTGCTCGAGATTTTCTCGACGAAATGGACAAGCATGATCCTGCATACGCTGCACGCCCGTCATGCCGGTGCGGCGCGCACGGGGGTCTTGCAGCGCAGCCTGCCGGGGATTTCAAAGAAGATGCTGGTGCAGACCCTGCGCGAGATGGAGCGCAGCGGCCTTATCGATCGCCATGTCGAAAACGTCGTGCCACCGGCGGTGCGCTACAGCCTTACGCCGCTTGGCCGCCGTTTCGTGGATCTGGTCGATCTTGTCTATGACTGGGGGCGGCAGAATTCCGACGCGCTTGATGAACTTCAGGCCCGGGCAACCTCGCGCAGGGCGGCGGAATAGTTTCGCGGGCTGGCCGGGGGCGGCATGACCGCTTCGAAGCGTCGCGCCAGTCGCCGGCGGGATATTATGACGCAGAACGCTGCATTGGATCTAAACACGTCTTGTATCACCGCCATTTTTGTCATTCACTCAACCAACTTATTTCAAAGCTTAGGGCCAACTGACGTGCTTTTCCTGTCCCGCCCTGGCCGAGAAGATCGGAAGATCCTGACCGAATTCCAGCAGCTTTGCGCGCGCCATGTCCTGGACCACCATGCGTATGGGCCTGTGAAATTGCCGGAGCCGCTGCATGATTTTTCTGCGAAGGTTCGGGCGAGCGATCCGCGGCCCGGGCTATTCAAAGAAATCGACCAAAAGCTGAAAGACGCGGGCAAGACCGATCTGGGTCAGCTCAGGAAAAAGGATGCAGAGCCTTTCATTGCGCTGGCCAAAACGGCGTTGCTTTCGGATGATGACTATGCGGAATACCGGCAGCGTTTGCCCGTGGAATCCAGACAGGCCTCGGAAACGTTCCGCAGCGACTGGAATGCGGCAATCCGACAGTTCGATCAGCTCAAGGCGTTGGTTTCGAAATTTTCCGACCTCGCCCCGATCTATTTCAGGGAAAAGGCGATGGATTTGCCCGAGGGCGGTCTTTTGCCCTTCGTGAAAGCTTTGGATAGGGGCGGCTGGCACCAGTTCATATGCGACTGCGATTGGGAAGAGCCTGATGCCAGCGATATACTGCCCGCGGCCGCCTGGATCATGGCTCAGCCGGACTGCGACAGGTGGACGGCGATCGCATTTCTGGCGGCCGCTCAGGCATCCGCGATTGATGACGGGGATCGTGACCACCTTGACCCGGAACTGGCGGTAAGCGTCATGTCTCAGGTTTCCGACAATCTTCGGGACGGGTTCTATCGAACGGGCGAATTCGCGGTGTTCTCAAACGCCGGGGAAGACGTCGAATTGGCGCAGGAGCGGGCAGCCAACTGGCGGTTTCCATTCCATTGGGACAAGGTCGGCGATCCGGGCACGATCAAGCCCGAAACCGATATCGAATTTCACCGGAACCAGCCGGTCAGATCCTTTCAGGCGTGGCTGTCCGATTCCGGTCGGGCCGATGGTTTCTGGGCCACCGCCTAGCCGCGACGCCTAGGGGGCCATCGGCTCGATCTGGATGGTCTGGCGCAGCGTGCCGGTTGCGCGGTCGAAGATCAGGATCCGATCATCGCTCGTGATCACCGCGTACCAGTCCGACCCTTGGGTATAGGCGGCGGCGCGTGCGCCATCGGGCAGCAAGATGACCTCGGGCAAAGGCGCGCGGGCGTTCGTGTTGCGGATGACAACCAGTGCCAACAGCGTTACGAGTCCGGCGATCATCACGCCCGTCAGCACCGTCACAAGCAGCCGCAAAAAGCGCAGGTTGGCCGGTTCGGGCAGTTTCTCGTCGGAATCCGGAGTCCGGGACATGGAAAATCCTCTGCGCGTCATCATCGGGGTAGCCCCGCCTGCGCGTCTTGATAAGGCGCTCGCCCGCGATGTGCCAGAGCAGGCGGCCCTGTCGCGCACCCGGCTGGCCCGGCTGATCGCCGATGGCGCCGTGACCCGCGCCGGCGAAGTGCTGAGCGATCCCAAGGCGAAGGTCGCCGAAGGGGACGAGCTTGTCATCGCGCTGCCGCAGCCCGAACAAAGCCACATCGGCCCCGAACCCATCGCGCTGGACATCCTGTGGGAAGACGCGGACCTCGTGGTGGTGAACAAGCCGGTGGGGATGGTGGTGCACCCCGCGCCGGGCACGCCGTCGGGCACGCTGGTGAACGCGCTGCTGCACCATTTCGGCGGGACGCTTTCGGGTGTGGGCGGGGTCGCGCGCCCGGGCATCGTGCACCGGATCGACAAGGACACCAGCGGTGTGCTGGTGGTGGCGAAATCCGACCGTGCGCATCATGGGCTTGCCGCCCAGTTCGAAGCGCACAGCGCCGACCGCGCCTATCTTGCCATCTGTCACGGCGCCCCCGATGCCGGCGATCCGCGCCTTTTGGGCACGCGGGGCGTTTCGATGGAACCGGGCACGGTGATCCACATCCAGTCGGGGCTTGCGCGTCATCGCACCGACCGACAGCGGCAGGCGGTCTATTTCGACGGGCAGGGGCGCCATGCGGTCACGCGCGCGCGGGTGCTGGAACGGTTCGGCACGCCCGCGGCGGCGGCGCTGGTGGAATGCCGCCTGGAAACGGGCCGGACCCATCAGATCCGCGTGCACATGGCGCATGCGGGGCACGGGCTGGTGGGCGATCAGACCTACGGGGGCCGCCGCAAACCCGCCGCCCGTGCCCTGGGCGAGGCGGCCGCCGCGGCGGTGCGCGACTTTCCCCGCCAGGCGCTGCACGCGGCGCGGCTTGGCTTTGACCATCCCGTAAGCGCCGAGCGCCTGACCTTCGAAGCGCCCCTGCCGGACGACATGACCAACCTGCTGACGACCCTGCGCGGCACCGTCTGATCGCTGGCGCACAGCCGGGGCGCATATTTCGCCAATACCCGCCTGCCTGCACATCTGTCATATTATTCCCGATCCGGTGAGGCAGGGCGATTGCGGGACCCGAGCGACGGGAAACTGCGTTAGCTTCGTGAAAAACCGGAACGGTCATCATGGTCGGGCCGAACGGCCCGGCGCCATGGGCCGTCACTTGAAATTGCGGAAGGCCGATCCCAAATGGGATGTTAAGGCCAATAACATTGGAGGGAAGAGGCACATGAGCAATATGAGCAGATATGCCAATCTTCCGGCCCCGTCGCCGGAGGCGGGACTAAGCCGCTACCTGTCCGAGATCCGGAAGTTCCCGCTTCTGGAACCGGAAGAAGAATACATGCTGGCCAAGCGCTGGGTCGAGGATGGCGATTCCGCCTCGGCGCACAAGATGGTCACGTCGCACCTGCGCCTCGCGGCGAAGATCGCCATGGGCTATCGCGGCTACGGGCTGCCCCAGGCCGAGGTGATTTCCGAAGCGAACGTCGGCCTCATGCAGGCGGTCAAGCGGTTCGACCCGGAAAAGGGTTTCCGGCTTGCGACCTACGCCATGTGGTGGATCCGCGCGTCGATCCAGGAATACATCCTGCGGTCCTGGTCGTTGGTCAAGCTTGGCACCACAAGCGCGCAGAAGAAGCTGTTCTTCAACCTGCGCAAGGCCAAGTCGCGTATCGGCGCGCTGGAAGAGGGCGATCTGCGCCCGGAGCATGTGGAAAAGATCGCGACCGATCTGGGCGTGTCCGAGGCCGAGGTGATCTCGATGAACCGGCGGCTCTCGGGCGGGGATGCCTCGCTGAACGCGACGGTTGGCAGCGATGATGACAGCTCGATGCAGTGGCAGGACTGGCTGGAAGACGAAAGCGCCGACCAGGCGACGGACTATGCCGAGCGCGACGAGATGGACGCCCGGCGCGCCATGCTTGCACAGGCGATGGACGTGCTGAACGAGCGCGAAAAGGACATCCTGACCCAGCGCCGTCTGGCCGAGCAGCCCGTCACGCTTGAGGATCTGTCCGGCGTCTATGATGTCAGCCGCGAACGCATCCGCCAGATCGAGGTGCGCGCCTTTGAAAAACTGCAAAAGCGCATGCGCGAGCTGGCACAGGAACAGGGCATGATGGCCACGGCCTGACCCCGACGCCCCGTAACACACGAAAAAACCTGCCGGCATTGCGCCGGCAGGTTTTTTTGTTTCGAAAGTCGGGCGCGCATGGCCGGCACCCCGGACGTCATCCGCCCGGGGCAGGGGTCAGATCTGCCGCACCGCGCCCTTGGAGGCGCTGGTGGTCAGCGCGGCATAGGCCTTGAGCGCCTTGGTGATCTTGCGCTTGCGCTTTTCCACGGGCTGCCAGCCTGCCTCGTCCCGCTTGAGCCGGCGTTCGGCCAGCACCGCATCATCGACGGCAAGATGGATCTTGCGCGCGGGGATGTCGATTTCGATCGGGTCGCCATCTTCCACAAGACCAATGGTGCCGCCTTCGGCTGCCTCGGGCGACACGTGCCCGATGGACAGGCCCGAAGATCCGCCCGAAAAGCGCCCGTCGGTGATCAGCGCGCAATCCTTGCCCAGTCCCTTGGATTTCAAATAGCTGGTGGGGTACAGCATTTCCTGCATCCCCGGTCCGCCGCGCGGGCCCTCGTAGCGGATCAGCACGATGTCGCCGGGCTTGATCTTGCCGGTCAGGATGGCGCTGACGGCGGTGTCCTGCGATTCAAAGATCCGTGCCGGGCCAGAGAAGACCAGGATCGACTCGTCGACCCCGGCGGTCTTCACGATGCAGCCATCCTCGGCCAGGTTGCCATACAGCACTGCAAGCCCGCCATCCTTGGAAAAGGCATGTTCGGCATCGCGGATCACGCCGTTCTGGCGATCAAGGTCCAGCGTGTCATAGCGCCGGTCGGTGGAAAACGCCTGCGTGGTGCGCACGCCGCCGGGGGCCGCGCGGTAGAAATCATGCACCGATTCCGAATTGGTGCGCGACACGTCCCAGCGATCCAGCGCGTGGGCCATGGTTTCCGAATGCACCGTGGGCACGCTGGTGTCGAGAAGCCCCGCGCGGTCAAGCTGGCCCAGGATCGACATGATGCCGCCCGCGCGGTGCACGTCTTCCATATGGACGTCGTCCTTGGCCGGCGCGACCTTGCACAGCACCGGAACGTGACGCGACAGCCGGTCGATTTCGGCCATGTCGAAGTCGACTTCGCCTTCCGACGCGGCGGCCAGCAGGTGCAGAACCGTGTTGGTCGACCCGCCCATGGAAATATCCAGCGTCATGGCGTTCTGGAACGCCTCGAACGTGGCGATGGATCGGGGCAGCACCGATGCGTCATCCTGTTCGTAGTAGCGCTTGGCCAGGTCCACGATCAGGTGCCCGGCTTCGACGAACAGGCGCTGGCGGTCGGCGTGGGTGGCAAGGGTCGACCCGTTGCCCGGCAGCGACAGCCCCAGCGCTTCGGTCAGGCAGTTCATCGAGTTGGCGGTGAACATCCCCGAACACGACCCGCAGGTGGGGCAGGCGGCCTCTTCGATGGCTTGCACCTGCGCGTCGGAATACTTGTCGTCCGCTGCGGCGACCATGGCATCGACCAGGTCCAGCGCCTTTTCCCCGTCTTCCCATTCGACCTTGCCGGCTTCCATCGGGCCGCCGGACACGAACACCACGGGGATGTTCAGCCGCATTGCCGCCATCAGCATGCCGGGCGTGATCTTGTCGCAGTTGGAAATGCACACCATCGCGTCGGCGCAATGGGCGTTGACCATGTATTCCACGCTGTCGGCGATGATCTCGCGCGAGGGAAGCGAATACAGCATCCCGTCGTGGCCCATGGCGATGCCGTCATCGACGGCGATGGTGTTGAATTCCTTGGCCACGCCGCCGGCCTTTTCGACCTCGCGGGCGACCATCTGGCCCAGGTCCTTGAGGTGCACGTGGCCGGGCACGAACTGCGTGAAGCTGTTGACGATCGCGATGATCGGCTTGTTCCAATCGCCGTCGGTCATGCCTGTGGCGCGCCACAGGCCGC
>CAXICP010000133.1:0-8205 GCA_964022595.1 uncultured Salipiger sp. | reverse complement strand
TGACGTGAAGACACTGGAAGACTTTGCAACCTGCGCCGACTGGGAACTGGCCGGAGGCTGGACCACGGACGGCGGCGAGCGCGTCAAGGACGACGGGCTGCTCGAAAAGTACGATGTCGATCTTGCCGAGGCCCAGAACCTCATCATGACCGCGCGCATCCTGCTGGGTTGGGTCGATCCCGCCGAGCTTGAGCCCGAGGTCGATGAAGACGCCGAGGGCGAGCAGGAAGAAGAGGCCTGATCATGACGCGCGGCGGCCGCGAAAAGAACCGGGAAGACGGCCCCGAACGCCGGTGCATCGCCACGGGCGAATCGCAGCCGGCGACCGGGCTGATCCGGTTCGTCGTGGGGCCGGACGCGCAGGTGGTTCCCGACCTGGCAGGCAAGCTGCCGGGCCGGGGCATCTGGGTCGCATCGACCCGCGATGCGCTGGAAAAGGCATCCGGCAAGGGGTTGTTCGCGCGCGCCGCCAAGGCGCAGGTGACGGTCCCGGCTGCCTTGCCCGATCTGGTCGAATCCATGATGGGGCGCAGGGTGGTCGAACTGATCAGCCTCGCCCGCAAATCCGGCGATGCGGTCGCCGGTTACGAAAAGGTCAAGGCGATGCTCGACCGCGGCGACGCGGATGTGCTGATCCAGGCCGAGGACGGGTCGCAGCGCGGGAAGACCAAGCTTTCGACCCCGCAGTGGGGCAGCTATATCGGATGGCTCACCGCCGACGAGCTCGGGCTGGCCTTTGGACGGGAAAAGGTGATACACGCCGCGCTTGGCGCTGGCGGACTCACCAAACGTGTTGTAGAGGAGGCCCAAAGATTGAAGGGCCTGCGCACCGGATGGGCCGGTGCGACATCGGTGGCAGGGGCCGCCGGGGCGGCAGCGGCCGCCGGAAAGGACAAGAGAGCTGAATGAGCGATAATGACGGCAAGAAGACTTTGGGTGTGCGTGGCGGAGGTCCCCGTTCGGGATCCGTGAAGCAGAGCTTCAGCCATGGACGCACCAAGAATGTCGTGGTCGAGACCAAGCGCAAGCGCGTCGTGAAGCCTGCCGCTGGCGCCGGATCCGGCAAGCCCGGCGGCAGCCTTCCCGGCGGGTCCGGCGGCAAGCGCCCTGCGGGGATCTCGGACGCCGAGATGGAGCGCCGCCTGCGCGCGCTTCAGGCCGCGAAGGCGCGTGAAGTCGAAGAGACCGCGCAGCGCGAGGCCGTGGAAAAGGCCCGCGCCGAAGAGCGTGCACGCCAGCGCGCCGAAAAGGAACTCAAGGAACGCGAACAGCGCGAGGCCGAAGAGCGCGCGCGCGCCAAGACCGAAGAGGAAGAGCGCAAGAAGGCCGAGGCCGCAGCGGCCCGCAAGGCCGAGGCAGTCGCCGCCGCCGCTCCGACTCCGAAGGAAGAAGCCGGCGCCGCACGTCCCGCAACGCCGCGCCCCGGCCCCGGCGGCGCCACCGCGCCCCAGCAGATGCGCAAGGCCGAGCGCGAGCGCGAGGAACGTGGCCGTTCGGCCCGTGGCCGCGACGACGGCAACCGCCGTTCGGGCAAGCTGACGCTGAACCAGGCGCTTGGTGGCGGCGGCGGTCGCCAGAAATCCATGGCCGCGATGAAGCGCAAGCAAGAGCGTGCGCGTCAAAAGGCCATGGGCGGCGTGCAGTCCCGCGAAAAGGTCGTGCGTGACGTCCAGCTTCCCGAGGCGATCACCGTCGCCGAGCTGGCCAACCGCATGGCCGAGCGCGTGGCGGACGTGGTCAAGTCGCTGATGAACAGCGGCATCATGGCCACCCAGAACCAGACCATCGACGCCGATACGGCCGAGCTGATCATCGAGGAATTCGGCCACCGTGTGACCCGTGTGTCCGCGGCGGATGTCGAAGACGTCATCAAGACGGCCGACGACAAGCCCGAAGACCTGCAGTCGCGTCCCCCGGTCATCACGATCATGGGCCACGTCGACCACGGCAAGACCTCGCTTCTGGACCGGATTCGCCAGACCAGCGTGACCTCGGGCGAAGCTGGCGGCATCACGCAGCACATCGGCGCCTACCAGGTGACGACGGAAAGCGGTGCGGTGCTCAGCTTCCTCGACACGCCGGGCCACGCGGCCTTTACCTCCATGCGTTCGCGCGGGGCTCAGGTGACGGATATCGTCGTTCTGGTGGTTGCGGCCGATGACGCGGTCATGCCGCAGACCATCGAAGCCATCAATCACGCCAAGGCGGCGAACGTGCCGATGATCGTGGCGATCAACAAGATCGACAAGCATTCGGCCAACCCCACCAAGGTGCGCACCGACCTGCTTCAGCACGAGGTGGTCGTGGAACAGATGTCCGGCGACGTGCAGGATGTCGAAGTTTCGGCCCACACCGGCCAGGGTCTGGACGAGCTGCTTGAAGCCATCGCGCTGCAGGCGGAACTTCTGGAACTCAAGGCGAACCCGAATCGCGCTGCCGAAGGCGCGGTGATCGAGGCGCAGCTGGATGTGGGTCGCGGCCCCGTCGCGACGGTTCTGGTGCAGAACGGCACGCTTCGTCAGGGCGACATCTTCGTGGTCGGCCAGCAGTACGGCAAGGTCCGTGCGCTGATCAACGACAAGGGTGAACGCGTCGCCGAAGCCGGCCCGTCGGTGCCTGTCGAGGTGCTTGGCCTGAACGGCACGCCCGAGGCCGGGGATGTTCTGAACGTCACCGAGACCGAAGCGCAGGCCCGTGAGATCGCGGAATACCGTGAACACGCCGCCAAGGAAAAGCGTGCCGCCGCCGGCGCCGCGACGACCCTTGAGCAGCTGATGATGAAGGCCAAGGACGACGAGAACGTCTCGGAACTGCCGATCGTCGTGAAAGCCGACGTGCAGGGCTCTGCCGAGGCGATCGTCCAGGCGCTGGAAAAGGTCGGCAACGCAGAGGTTCGCGTCCGGGTCATCCACTACGGCGTCGGCGCCATCACCGAAACCGACATCGGCCTGGCCGAAGCGTCGGGTTGCCCGGTGATCGGCTTCAACGTGCGGGCCAACGCTCCGGCACGCAGCAGCGCCAACCAGAAGGGCGTCGAGATCCGGTACTATTCGGTGATCTACGACCTGGTCGACGACGTGAAGGCAGCGGCCTCGGGCCTGCTGTCGAACGAGATCCGCGAGAACTTCATCGGCTATGCGTCGATCAAGGAGGTCTTCAAGGTCTCGAACGTCGGCAAGGTTGCGGGCTGTCTTGTCACCGAAGGTGTGGCGCGCCGCTCTGCCGGTGTCCGCCTGCTGCGCGACGATGTTGTGATCCACGAGGGCGCGTTGAAGACGCTCAAGCGCTTCAAGGACGAGGTCCCCGAGGTCCAGTCGGGCCAGGAATGCGGCATGGCCTTCGAGAACTACGAAGACATCCGCCCCGGCGATGTCATCGAGATCTTCGAGCGTGAAGAGATCGAGCGTTCGCTCTAATCCGATCGACAAAAAAGGGGCGGTGCCGCAAGGCGCCGCCCCTTTTTTCTTGCCGCGCCGGGTGATCATGACCGGGCACAACGAAAAACGCCCGGGCCTGAGGCCCGGGCGTTCAATACCCTGCGGTGACGCGAGAAATGCGCGCTAAGGTTCAGGCGGCGGGGGTGCCGGTAAAGATCTGGCCCCCGACACGAACCGAGATACGCCCGTCCGGAAGCACCTTTTCGACGATGCCCTGAACAGAGTGACAGCTTCCAAGAATAATTGTACGCAGCATTTCTAGTTCCCCGTGTTTGATATGGAGTATTCCCCGGATTGGTGTGCTTGCCCGGAACGATGAGTGTTACAAGAATATGAATATATCCGAATCATTAACAAAACCAGAAGAAACAGTGGCATTTCTGCCTGCGGATTAAGCAAACACGAATTTATTTTTGTGCAGACCATGCTGCACCGCAGAAAGTGCTTTACATCCCAGCATCCGCCTTCGGATCGGGCAGCGTTTTTCGGGCCTAAAGCCAGTCGCGCAGAATCGGAATCAGCGGAATGTCGGCCGGTGGCATGGGGTAATCCCGCAGATCGCGGGCATGGACCCACTTCAGCGCCTGCCCTTCCCTTGGCCGGGGTGTGCCGTTCCACTTGCGGCAGGCGAACAGCGGCATGAGCAGGTGAAACCCTTCATAGCTGTGCGAGGCGAAGGTCAGAGGGGCAAGGCAGCTTTCCCAGGTGTCGATGCCCAGCTCTTCTTCAAGCTCACGCACAAGCGCCTGTTCGGGGGATTCCCCGGCTTCGACCTTGCCGCCGGGAAATTCCCACAGCCCGGCCATGGATTTTCCTTCGGGCCGCTGGGCCAGCAGGACGCGGCCGTCGCGGTCGATGAGGGCAACGGCGGAAACAAGAACGATCTTGGGCATGAACCATCCAGAATGAAGGCCGCCCCGCCTTGCACGGGCAGGGGCGGCGGCCGGCCCCTAGGACCGGTAATCGGCGTTGATGCTGATGTAACCGTGGGTCAGATCGCAGGTCCAGACGGTGGCCTCACCGGCGCCAAGGCCGATGTCGACACCGATGGTGATGTCCTGCTGCTTCATCAGCGCGGCGCCGGCGTCTTCGTTGTAGGACGGCGCGACCCAGCCCTTTTCCGCCACCAGAACGTCGCCGAAGCGGATGGTCAGGCGGTCGCGATCGGCGGCGGCGCCGGACTTGCCGACGGCCATGACGATCCGGCCCCAATTGGGATCTTCGCCCGCGATGGCGGTCTTGACCAGCGGCGAATTGGCGATGGCCATGGCGTGGGTGCGCGCATCGGCGTCGGTTTCCGCGCCACTGACGCGCACGGTGACGAATTTCGTCGCGCCCTCGCCATCCTTGACGACCTGGTGGGCAAGGTCGAGGAACAACGCTTCCAGCGCCTCGGCAAAGCCGGTGTCCTGCGGCGTGACCGTGACGCCCGACGCGCCTGTGGCCCCCATCAGAAGCGTGTCCGAGGTCGAGGTGTCGCTGTCCACGGTGATGCAGTTGAAGCTGCGATCGTTGATGGTGCTGACCATGCCTTGCAGGTCGCCGCGGGCGATGCGCGCATCGGTGAAGATGTAGACCAGCATCGTCGCCATGTCGGGGGCGATCATCCCCGAACCCTTGGCAAAGCCGGCGATGCGCACGGTGCCGCCGGGCAGATCGACGGTGGCGGTGGCGCCCTTGGGGAAGGTGTCGGTGGTCATGATGGCGCGCGCGGCTTCGGGCGCCTTGCCCGCATCAAGCGCGCCGTGCAGTTCGGCCAGCTTGTCGATGATCCGATCGTGCGGCAGGCGCTCGCCGATCACCCCGGTCGAACTGGTGAAGACGCGGGTTTCGGGCAGGCCGGTAACCTGCGCCACCGCCCGGCACAGCGCGGCGACCGATTCATCGCCCGCCGCGCCGGTAAAGGCGTTGGAATTGCCCGAATTCACCAGGATCGCGGCGCCGTCGGAGCTGTCGCCGCCGATCTTGGCCTGGCAGTCGCGCACGCAGGCCGAGCGCGTCTTGGACCTGGTGAAAACGCCGGCCATGGTGCTGCCCGGCGCAAGAAGTGCAAGCATCACGTCCGTTCGCCCGGCATAGCGGACCCCTGCCGCAACAGAGGCGAAACGGACGCCCTCGATCACCGGAAGGTCCGGAAAGGACGCCGGGGCGAGAGGGGAAACGGACGTGATCTTTGCCACTTATTCCTCCAGCAGCTCGGGGTTGGACAGGGCGGAAACGGGGGCTTCGGCCGGGTCCATGCGGGTGACGGTCGCAGCGTCAAGCGCCTCGTCGATGTAGGATGCCACCGCGCCCTGCTGGATCGAGGTTTCGATTTCGGCGCGCACGTCTTCAAGCGCGGGAGCTTCCTTGTCGCGGGTTTCGTTCAGCTTGATGACATGCCAGCCGAACTGGGTCTGCACCGGGCCGGTCACATCGCCGACCGACATCTTGTCGATGGCGTTCTGGAACGGTTCGACCATCATGCCGGCGCCGAACCAGCCAAGCTCTCCGCCGTTGGGACCCGAGGGACCGGTGGAATTGTCCTTGGCAAGCGTGGCGAAATCGGCGCCGCCGTCAAGCTTTGCGATCAGGTCTTCGGCTTCGGCTTCGGTTTCCACCAAGATATGCGAGGCGTTGTATTCCATGCCAAGCCCGTCGCCGGCGTAATCCGCTTCATAGGCGGCGCGCACCGCGTCTTCGGTCACGGCATTTTCGGCGATGGTCTGGATGACGCTGGCGGCCAGCAGCGCGCGCCGTTCGTTTTCAAGCGCAAGCTTCACGCGGGCGGTTTCGCGGGCGTTTTCACCTTCGGCCAGCGCCTGCTGCTGTACGATCTGGTCAAGGATGCCATCCCACAGCACGCTGTCGGGCAGCTGCTGGTACTGTTCGGGCAGGGTCGAACGCACCACCAGCATGTGGCCCAGGGTGATGTCGGTGTCGTTGACCGTGGCGACCACGGTATCAAGGCTTTGTGCGTGAACGGGCAGGGCGGTGGTCAGGGCCAGGGCCGCTGCTGCGCCCAGTTTGAAAAGCGAATTCGCCATCTCGTAAGGATCCTTTCCCGGGGCTGCCCCGGTGTCTTGACGTGCCGGCGGGCCGGCGCTCCTTGCGTCCTGCCGGCCGCCCGGGTGGTGGGCGGCGTTGACAGTGTGGTACCCGGGGCTTACATGGCCGATAGGCTCTGCAAGGCCGGTCGTTCCCCTGTGTCATATGGGCTGTGTTCGAGGCGGGCAAGCGGATGCCATCGCAAGAACACGGTTTTGTCAGACAGGAAACAGGCGCGAATGCTGGGCATCGGAACGATTGCACGAAAGGTCTTTGGCACGCCCAACGACCGCAAGGTCAAGGCAACGCGCCCGCTGGTCGAAAAGATCAACGCACTGGAACCCGAGTTCGAGAAGCTCGACGATGCGGGGCTGATCGCAAAGACCGAAGAATTCCGCAAGCGGATCGAAGGCGGCGAAAGCCTGGATCACCTGCTGCCCGAAGCCTTTGCCAACTGCCGCGAGGCCGCCAAGCGCGCGCTGGGGCTGCGCGCCTTCGACACGCAGCTGATGGGCGGGATCTTTCTGCACCAGGGCAACATTTCGGAAATGAAGACGGGCGAGGGCAAGACCCTTGTGGCGACCTTTCCGTCCTACCTGCGCGCGCTGACCGGCAAGGGCGTGCATATCGTCACCGTGAACGATTACCTTGCCCGGCGCGATGCGGACTGGATGAGCAAGGTCTACGGCGCGCTTGGGCTGACCACCGGCGTGGTCTACCCCCAGCAGCCCGAAGATGAAAAGCGCGCCGCCTATGCCGCCGACATCACCTATGCGACCAACAACGAGCTGGGTTTCGACTACCTGCGCGACAACATGAAATCCGAGCTAAGCCAGATGATGCAGCGCGGGCATTACTTCGCCGTGGTCGACGAGGTCGACAGCATCCTGATCGACGAGGCGCGCACCCCGCTGATCATCTCGGGTCCCTCGCAGGACCGGTCGGACCTGTACATGGCCATCGACAAGATCATCCCGATGCTGCCCGAAGATGCCTACACGCTGGATGAAAAGACCCGCAACGTCACCTTCACCGACGAAGGCAACGAGGCGCTGGAAGAGGTGCTGCACCAGCGCGACATCCTTCCCGAAGGTCAGACCCTGTACGACCCCGAAAGCACCACGGTGGTGCATCACGTCAACCAGGGCCTGCGCGCGCACAAGCTTTACACCCGCGACAAGGATTACATCGTCCGCGACGGGCAGGTGGTTCTGATCGACGAATTCACCGGGCGCATGATGTCGGGCCGGCGGCTGTCGGACGGGCTTCACCAGGCGATCGAGGCCAAGGAAGGCTGCGACATCCAGCCCGAAAACGTGACCCTCGCGCAGGTGACCTTCCAGAACTATTTCCGCCTGTATGAACGGCTGTCCGGCATGACCGGCACCGCCGTCACCGAGGCCGAGGAATTCGCCGAGATCTACGGCCTTGGCGTGGTCGAGGTGCCGACCAACCGGCCCATCGCGCGCATCGACGAAGACGACCGCGTCTACCGCACCGCCAAGGAAAAATACGAGGCCATCGTGGCCGAGATCAAGGTCGCCCATGAAAAGGGCCAGCCGGTGCTGGTCGGGACCACCTCGATCGAGAAATCCGAGATGCTCTCGCAGTTGCTGGGCAATGCCGGGCTGCCGCACAACGTGCTGAACGCGCGCCAGCACGAGCAGGAAGCGCAGATCGTCGCCGATGCGGGCAAGCTGGGCGCGATCACCATCGCCACCAACATGGCCGGGCGCGGCAC
>CAXICP010000132.1:0-8205 GCA_964022595.1 uncultured Salipiger sp. | reverse complement strand
GATCAGCAGGTCCACCAGCAGGATCAGCACGAAGGGCACCACCCCGCGCGCGATCTGCGGCACCCCGATGCGGGCGATCCCAGACGCGATGAACAGGTTAAGCCCGACGGGCGGCGTGAACATGCCCATCGCAAGGTTCACCACCATGATGACGCCGAAATGCACCGGGTCGAACCCAAAGGTCGTGGCGATGGGCAGCAGGATCGGGGTGAAGATCAGGATCGCCGCCGCCGCTTCCAGGAACATCCCCACCAGCAGCAGAAGCAGGTTGACCAGGATGATGAACAGCCACGCGCTGTCGATCGCGCCTACCACGAAATCCGAGATGACGGCAGGCACCTGCAACGACAGGATGATCCGCCCGTAAAGCCCGGCCGCCGCGATGATCGACAGAACCACCGCCGACGTGATGGCGCTGTCGCGCAGGATGCGCGGGATCGCCCGCAGCGGAAGCTCGCGGTAGATCAGCGCCCCGACAAGCAGCGCGTAGACCACTGCGACCACCGCCGCTTCGGTCGGGGTGACGATGCCGCCATAGATGCCGCCCAGGATCAGCACCGGCATGGCCAGCGCCAGCAGCGCCTGCCATCCCGCGACCAGCACCTCGCGCAGCGACGACGGCTCGCCCGGCGTGGTCTGCATGCCGCGCGCGTGGAAAAAGGCGTAGATCAGCAGCGACATCACCACCAGCGCGCCCGGCAGCACCCCCGCCACGAACATCGCGCCCACCGACTGGTTGGCCGAAATCGCGTACAGGATCAGCGGGATGCTGGGCGGAATGATGACCCCCAGCGCGCCGGATGCGGCCTGGTTGGCCGCCGCGTAGGGTTTCGAATAGCCCTGCTTGACCATGGCCGGGATCAGGATCGCGCCCACGGCGGCGGTGGTCGCCGCCCCCGACCCCGAAATTGCCGCGAAAAAGGCCGAGGTGACGATCGCCACCATCGCCAGCCCGCCGGTCATCGACCCCACCAGGGTTTTCGAGAAATTCACCAGGCGGGCGGAAATGCCGCCTTCCTGCATCAGGCTACCGGCCAGGATGAAGAAGGGGATCGCCAGCAGCGGAAAGGAATTGACCGAACGGATCATCTCTTGCGGGACGATCAGCAGGGGCATGATGTCGCCTTCCCAGATGGTGGCGATGGCCGCCAGCCCCAGGGCAAAGGTGACCGGCACGCCGATCAGCAGCAAAAGAAGAAGCGAGCCGAACAGAAGCGCGATCATGTGACATCGCCTTCACGCAGCCCGGCGAAATCCTCGGCAAGGATGGCGATGGCGTTCAGCAGCACCAACGCGGCGCCCGCCGGCATGGCGCCGTAAAGCCAGGCCATCGACACCCGCGTGCTGGGCGCGGTCTGCCCCGCCACCCGCTCGGTTATGCTGATGCCTTGCGTCAGCAGCACCCAGGCGAACAGGCAGGACGCGGCGGCAATGGCAATGCGAAGCCCCCGGCCCACCCGCGGCCCCGACAGCGACGCCAGCAGGTCCACCGAAATCAGCGATCCGTAGCGATAGGCATAGGCGGCGCCCAGCATGGTCATCCAGACCATGGAAAACCGCGACACCTCTTCGGAAAAGCTAAGGGAATTGCCCATCACGTAGCGGGCAAAGACCTGCCAGCTGATCAGGACGGACATGACCAGGATCAGCCCGGCCAGCACCCAGCCGACAAGCCAGTTGATGCCGTCCACCGCGCGGACAGCCATGCGCAGCGCGCCTTGCATCTTGAAACCTCGGGATCTTTCCGGTGGGCCGGGGGCACAGCGCCCCCGGCGGATGGGGCGATCAGTTCGTGGCGGCGGGTTCGAAATTCATCGCCGCGTCGACCAGTTCGGCGCCGACCTGGTCCTTCCATTTTTCGATGACCGGGGCCACCGCCTCGCGGAAGGGCGCAAGATCGGGACGGGTGACTTCCATGCCCAGGTCCTGCAGCTCGCCAAGGTATTTTTCCTCCATCGCGATCGACGCCTCGCGCTGGACGGGGCGCGCCAGTTCCGCCGCTTCAAGCAGGATCTGCTGGTCGGCTTCGGACAGGCCGCTGAACAGCTGCGCGCCGATCATCAGCGGGGCGGGCGAATAGACGTGCTGGGACATGGTCAGGTAATCCTGCACCTCGTAGAAGCGCACGTCGTAGATGGTCGGCACCGGGTTTTCCTGGCTTTCCATCACGCCCTGCTGCAACGCGGTGAACACCTCGGTCCAGGCCATGGGCGAGGCGTTGGTGCCAAGCGCGGTCCAGGTGTCGACCTGCACGCTGCTTTCCTGCGTGCGGTGCTTGATGCCCTGCAGGTCGGCCAGCTCGTTGATGGGGCGCACGCTGTTGGTTTCGTGGCGGAACCCGTTTTCCATCCAGGTCAGGATCTTGACGCCGGCGGCGGTTTCGATCGCCGAGGCAAGCTGATCGCCGTATTCGCTGTCAAGGAAGGCATGCGCGTGGGCGTGATCCTTGAACACGTAAGGCAGATCGAACAGCAGGAATTCGGGCGCAAAGCCGCCCATCGGCCCGGTCGAGGTGATGCCCATGTCGATCAGGCCGAAGCCCATGCCCTCGACCACCTCGCGTTCGGCGCCAAGCGCGTTGTCGTAATGGGGGCGAATGGTCAGGCGGCCTTCGGACAGGCGCTCAAGCTCTTCGCCGAACTTCAACACGCCGACCGCGTGGTGCGATTCCGCGCCCAGCGGCAGGCTGACATCGAAGGTGCGGGTTTCCTGCGCAAAGGCGCTGGTGCCCAGCAAAAGTGTCGCGATCGCGCCGAATGTTACATGCTTCATGGCCAAGGACCTCCCCATCCTTTGGGTCTAAAGTGTGATCTCACTTTACGGTAGTTCTAGTTACGCCACTTGGTCAATCAATTTTTTTAGCATGTTTTCATGGACAAAATGAAAGACGTGGTACAACCTTGGTCGAAACCGAGATCACAGTTGAACGAAGGACTCATGGCTGAAACGCTTGAAAGGGATGGCTGGTCGCGGCTTGGGCCGCTGGCGCTGCGCGAAGGGGAAACCGCGCAGGCCCAGATCTATGCCTGCCTGCGCGAGGCGCTTATTTCCGGGTATTTCCGCCCGGGCGAGGAAATGAGCCTGCGCCGCGCCGCAGCCGCGCTTGGCACCAGCGTGACCCCGGTGCGCGAGGCGCTGCGACAGCTCGAATCGGACGGCGCGCTGGAAGTGTGGGGCGGCAACCGCGTGCTGCGCGTGCCCATCCTGACCGCGGCCGAACTGAACGACATCCGCGACATCCGGCTTAACCTTGAAGGTTTCGCCGCGACGCTGGCGATCGAGCAGGTGACCGGCGCGCAGATCCGGCTGATCGCCAATGCCTGCGCCGTGATGCGCCGCGCCGCGAACGAGGGCAACGCCGACCTTTACCTTGAAAGCAACTGGCGGTTTCACAAGCGTATCTACCAGGCTGCCGGGCGCCCCGTCCTGATGGGCGTGATCGAAGGCATGTGGTTGCGGGTCGGCCCGCTGATCCGCCACGCCGTGACCACGCCGCTGCATTTCGTCCGGTCGATGGAAAGCCATGACAAGGCCGAAGAGGCACTGCGCGCCCGCGACGCCGCCGCGCTGCAAGCCGCCATCGTCAAGGACATCTCGGATGCGGCGATGGATCTGGGCCGGTCGCTGACAGACAACGAAGACGGGCGCGCGCACTGACCGCGCGTCCGAGGGGAAGGAGACAACCCGAATGACCAACACCGTCGCCGTCATCGGCTGCGGCCTGATCGGCCGCGCCTGGACGATCGTCTTTGCAAGGGCCGGCCTGTCCGTGCGCCTGTGGGATCCCGATCCGGACGTGCTGGCCGGCATCCATGCCGAGCTGCGCGCCGGCTGCGCCGAGGCCTGCGAAGACCCCGCCATCCTGGACCGGGTCACCGCCCATTCCGAGATGGCCGATGCGCTGGAAGGCGCCGCATGGGTGCAGGAAAACGGCCCCGAGAAGCTGGATGTGAAACGCGAAATCTATGCCGATCTTGATCGGCTGGCCGCGCCGGACACCATCCTTGCCTCTTCCAGCTCTGCGCTGGTGGCCTCGCAGTTCGGCGAAGGGCTGGAGGGGCGCGCGCGCATCCTTGTGGCGCATCCGGTGAACCCGCCGCATGTGATCCCGGTGGTTGAACTGTGCCCGTCGCCCGATACGTCGCCCGATGTCATGACGCGGGCCGAAACGTTGATGCGCGACGTCGGGCAGGTTCCGGTGCGCATGGCGGCCGAAATCGACGGCTTCGTGCTTAACCGGTTGCAGGCGGTGCTGCTGGCCGAGGCGCTGCGGCTGGTGGCCAGCGGCATCGTCACGCCCGGCGGGCTGGACGACACGCTGCGCCACGGGCTTGCCCGGCGCTGGGTGCTGCTTGGCGCGCTGGAAACCATCAACCTGAATGCGCCCGGGGGCGTTGCCGACTATCTCGGCCGCTACGGTCCCACCATGGCGCGCCTGTCCGACGATGCCGCCCGGGGCGAGGCCTTTACCCCCGAGGTTGCCGCCACGCTGGCCGCCGCCCTGCCCGCCCCCGCCGAGGTGCCCGAACGTAGCCGCCGGCGCGACAGCGACCTGACGGCGCTGGCGAAATTCCTGCAAACCCTGCCCCGAAAGGACTGACCATGGCCCCCAGACGCAAGGTCATCATCACCTGCGCCGTGACCGGCGCGATCCACACCCCGTCGATGTCGGAGTACCTGCCCGTCACCGCATCGGAAATCGCCGAGGCCGCCATCGGCGCGGCTCAAGCCGGCGCGGCGGTGGTCCACCTGCACGCGCGCGACCCGCAGGACGGGCGGCCCGACCAGACCCCCGAGGCGTTCGATCCCTTTCTCAGGGTCATCAAGCAGCGTTCGGATTGCGTCGTGAACATCACCACCGGCGGCGCCCCCACCATGTCGATCGCCGACCGTGTCCGCCCCGCCGACACCTGGAAGCCCGAGCTGGCCTCGCTTAACATGGGGTCGATGAACTTTGGCCTGTTCCCGATGCTGGCGCGCTTCGATGCGCAGCTGAAACACCAGTGGGAACGCGACTACCTTGGCAACAAGGGCATCCTGTTCCGCAACACCTTCGAGGATATCGAACATATCCTGACCACGCTGTCCGCCCATGGCACGCGGTTCGAATTCGAATGCTACGACACGGCGCACCTGTACAACCTCAAGCATTTCCACGACGCCGGGCTGGTCAAGGGGCCGCTGTTCATCCAGACGGTGTTCGGCCTGATGGGCGGGATCGGCGCGCATTACGACGATGTCATGCACATGAAGCGCACCGCCGACCGGCTGTTCGGCGACCAGTACCGCTGGTCCGTGCTGGGGGCGGGCAAGAACCAGCTGCCGGTCGCGGCCATCGCGGCGGCGCTTGGCGGGCATGTGCGCGTCGGGCTGGAAGATTCGCTTTGGGCCGGGCCCGGCAAGCTTGCGCAGACCAACGCCGAGCAGGTGGCGGCGGCGCGGCAGATCATCGAAGGGCTTGGGCTGGAAATCGCCACGCCGGACGAGGCGCGCGAACTGCTCGCGCTCAAGGGTGCGGACGTGGTCGGCTTCTGATCGCCTGCCTGTGCCGGGCGGCCGATGCGCCGCCCGGCCAACCGATGCAGAAATCCCGCCGCCGGAAGACCGGGGCGGGATTTTTCGTTGCATCGCAAGCTGTCAGTGGCTGTGTCGCGGAAGCGCCTTGTTGCCGATGTCGCGGAACGTATCGGCCCCGTCCAGCACCATGCCTTCCGAGAATTGCCGCACCCGGTCGCGAAAGATCGCCTGCCAGGGCGACTGGCTTTCGGGCACCTTGTAGCCCCCGGCGGCGTCCAGCGCAGCGCGGCGTTCGGCGATCTCGGCATCCGATACCAGCAGTAGCACCTTGCGCGCGTTCAGGTCCACGCGCAGCCGGTCGCCATCGCGCAGGATGGCAAGGTTGCCCCCCGCCGCCGCCTCGGGCGAGGCGTTCAGGATCGACGCCGATCCCGATGTGCCCGACTGGCGCCCGTCACCGATGCAGGGCAGGCCGCGAATGCCCTGCTTGATCAGGTAGGACGGCGGACGCATGTTCACCACCTCGGCCCCGCCCGGATAGCCGCGCGGGCCGGCGCCGCGCATCACGAGGATGCTGTCGGCGGTGATCGCCAGCGCCGGATCGTCGATCCGCTTGTGGAAATCCTCGGGGCCGTCGAACACGAAGACCGGGCCTTCGAAGGCGTTCGGATCGGCGTCGTTCGACAGGTAGCGGTCGCGGAAATCGGGCGTGATGACCGAAGTCTTCATGATCGCGGTGTCGAACAGGTTGCCGGTCATGTTCAGGAACCCGGCATGCGGCGTCAGCGCCTTGTCCAGCGGGCGGATGACGTCGGCGTTTTCGCAGGGCGCATCGGCATAAAGCGCGCCGAAGCTGGCGCCTGTCACCGTGACCGCGTCCGGGTGCGGGATCAGATCGCCGCGCAGCAGCTCGGCGACGACCGCCGGAAGCCCGCCCGCAAGGTGGAAATCCTCGGAAAGGTAGGCGCCGGCGGGCTGAACATTGGCCAGCAGCGGCACGTCGTAGCCGTGGGTTTCCCAATCCTGGTTGGACAGTTCGATCCCAAGGTGTTTCGCGATGGCCACCAGGTGGATCGGCGCGTTGGTCGACCCGCCGATGGCGGAATTCACCACGATGGCGTTTTCGAATGCCGCGCGGGTCATCACCTGCGAGGGGCGCAGATCCTCGTGCACCATCTCGACGATGCGCTTGCCGGTGTGATAGGCCATCTGCCCGCGTTCGCGGTAGGGCGCGGGGATCGAGGCCGATCCGGGCAGCTGCATCCCCAGCACCTCGGCCAGCGAATTCATCGTGGATGCGGTGCCCATGGTGTTGCAATAGCCCACCGACGGCGCCGAGGCCGCGGCCATGTCCAGGAACTGGTGGCCGTCGATCTCTCCGGCGGCGTATTTCTCGCGCGCCTTCCAGATCACCGCGCCGGACCCGGCGCGTTCGCCCTTGTGCCAACCGTTCAGCATCGGGCCCACGGAAAACGCGATCGCGGGGATGTTCACCGTGGCGGCGGCCATCAGCAGCGCCGGCGTGGTCTTGTCGCAGCCGATGGTCAGCACGACGCCATCGATGGGATAGCCGTAAAGGCTTTCGACCAAGCTAAGATAGGCCAGGTTGCGGTCCAGCATGGCGGTGGGGCGCTTGCCGGTTTCCTGGATAGGATGCACCGGGATTTCCAGCGGAATGCCGCCCTGGGCGATGATGCCGTCACGGGTGCGCTTGGCCAGCTCGACGTGGTGGCGGTTGCAGGGCGACAGGTCGCTGCCGGTCTGGGCGATGCCGATGATCGGCTTGCCCGAGCGCAGTTCCTCCAGCGTCAGGCCGTAGTTCAGGTAGCGTTCCAGATAGAGCGCCGTCATGTCCGGGTTCGACGGATTGTCGAACCACGCACGGGAACGCAGAGGCTTGGTCATGAGTCACTCGGGAAGCGAATATTACTCAGACAAATAGACGCTCCCCGCGCGCCTTGGCAATGCCGCCTAGCGATCCTCCAGGGCGTCGGCCGCCTGGGCGCGCGAATTGGCCACCAGCACGTCCATCGCCTGTCGGGCGCCGCCTGCGTCCCCCGCCGCGATGGCGTCGAAGACGGCCCAGTGTTCCGGCATCGGATCCGGCGGCAGCTTGTGCTTTCGGCTCTTGTAAAAGGTGGTCCAGCGCACGCCCGCGCCGATGGTCGAGGCCAGGCTGGCCAGCGGAGCGTTTCCGGTCGCATCCAGCACCAGCTGGTGAAAGTCGCGATCGGCCGACTGACCGGCCTCGCTCTTCAGGCCGGCGCGCTCCATGATCTGCAGGGCTTCGCGCATGGCCTCGACCTGAGCGCCTGTACGGCGCTCGGCGGCCAGGGCGGCGGCGGCCGGCTCGACGATCATCCGCAGCTCGAACAGACCCTCGACCAGGGCCCGCGCCGGCTCCGCCTCGAAGAACCAGGCCAGCACGTCGGGGTCCAGCAGGTTCCAGCGGTTCATCTCGGTGACGCGCGTGCCGACCCGAGGGCGGCTCTCGACCAGGCCCTTGGCGGCCAGGATGCGCACGGCCTCGCGGTAGGCGCTGCGCGACACCTGCAACCGCTCGCTGAATTCGATCTCGTTGCTGAGGATGTCGCCCGGCTGGTGGCGGCCGGACACGATCTCGACGCCAAGTTGATGGGCGATGGAGCCGTGCAGCCGTTCCTTGCCCGCCTTGCGGCGACCCGGCCG
>CAXICP010000131.1:0-8208 GCA_964022595.1 uncultured Salipiger sp. | reverse complement strand
GTGCCTGGGGCGCCGATGCTGGTTTCGATCAGCTCGGCGCTGCGCAGCGTGGGCGGGCGCAGCGACAGCGCGCTTGCGCCCTGGGCGCAGGCGCTGTCCAGCGCCGGCGCTGGCACCGCGTAAGAGATGATCTTGATGGTCGCCACCATGGTGCCTTCGGCGCAGCGCGCCCAGGGGCGCAGCGTGGCCACGGTGATCATGGGGTGCACCGCGTTGGCGGCATCGATGCGCGCCGCGTCCAGGTCCAGCACGCCCGGCCCTGTCGCATGCAGGTTCACCCGCCCGGTGGACGCCGCGCCGATGCGCAGCCCCGCCGCCTGCGGATCGGGCACCAGCGCCTGCGCCAGCCGGGCGGCGGCGGCATCTTCGCCCACATCGCCGGGTTCCAGCGCGGCGATCACCACGCTGTCGTGACCGTTGCGGCGCAGCGCGTCGATGTCGTCGTGGCCCAGCACCCTGCCCTTGCGCAGCCTGCCCGCGTTCAGCGCGATCGAATGCGCCAGCACGCCGCCCAGCGCATCCCCCAGCGGGACGGGGCCGAATTTCATGCGCCCTTCCTCAGCACCCGGATCATCTCGGCAAGGATCGACACCGCGATCTCGGACGGGCCGGCCGCGCCGATATCCAGCCCGACGGGGCCATGGATGCGCCCGATCTGTTCGGGCGAGAACCCGGCCTTGCGCATCCGCTCGGCGCGCCTGGCCTGCGTGCGGGTCGATCCCAGCGCGCCGATATAGGGGCAGTCGGATTTCAGCGCCAGTTCCAGCGCCGGATCGTCCAGCTTGGGATCGTGGGTCAGCAGCACCAGCGCGGTGCGCGAATCCAGCCCGATCTTTTCCACCGCCTCGTCGGGCCAGTCGTTCAGCACCGTCTCGCCGGGAAAGCGCGCGGCGGCGCCGAAGGACTCGCGCGGGTCGACCACCACGGGCGCGAAGCCCGCTATGCGGGCCATGGGCACCAGCGCCTGCGCGATATGCACCGCGCCCACCACCACCAGCTTCAGCGGCGGGTTGTGGATGGCGACAAACCGCCGCCCCCCGTCGTCGAACCCCGAACGGTCCATGCGAAAGCGATCTGCGTGGCCATCCCGGTCCAGCCGGCGCGCGCCGCTGTCCAGGTCCGCGACATAGGCCACCGGAAGGCGGGCGGCGCGGGCGGCGCAAAGTTCGGCCAGCAGCGTTTCGGGCAGCGCGCCGCCGACCGGTTCGACCAGCACGCGGATGGTCCCGCCGCAGGCAAGGCCCACGGCAAAGGCGTCTTCGTCCGAGACGCCGAATTCCAGCTCGCGCGCGGCGCCGTCTTCAAGCGCCTCAAGCGCCTCGACGATCACCGCGCCTTCGACGCACCCGCCGGAAACCGACCCCTCGATTTCGCCCCGGCCCGACACCGCAAGCTGGGCACCGACGCGCCGAGGCGCCGACCCCCAGGTTTCGATCACCGTCGCAAGCACGGCGCGGCGCCCGTCGCGATGCCAGGACAGCGCGGTTTCGGGGATGGCGTCAAGGGTCGGCGAAGTCATTGCGGGATCTCCCTGGTTGGGGCTGGCGGGCGGCAGCAGGGGGTGGTCATGCCTGCTGGTACAGCGCGCCGACCTCGGCCCGGATGATACGGGCGATCTGCGCGCAATCGTCAAGATCGAAGGTCAGCGGAAGGCGCATGTCCACCAGCCCCGCAAGCACACGATCGGTGGCGGGCAGCGGCGCCGAGGGCGCATACCGCCAGCTGTCATAGCGCGAGGTAAAGGCGGCCGGTTCCGGGGCGCCGAACCACTTGAGCTCGACCCCGCGATCGGCGCAGCGCTTGATCAGCTCGCGAATGCGCTCAGGCGTCCAGCCCGGCAGCAGGAACTGAAAGGACGAGCCGACAAAGGATTCCGCTTCGGGGCGATCCACCAGCGCAAGTCCCGGGGTGGCGCGCAGGCCCGTTTCGACCTGCGCATACCGTGCGTTCCAGCGCGCGATCTGCTCTGGCAGGGCGGCCAGCTGCGGGCGCAGGATCGCCGCGCGCAGGTTGTCCATGCGCCCCGAGATGTTGGGGATGTCGTATCGCACCCGTTCGAACACCTCGGGCGGCGGAGCGGCGCCGTGGCGTTCATACAGCATGTAGGACCCGGACAACAGGATCGCGCGCGCGGCGATTTCGGCGTCATCGGTCACCAGGAAACCGCCCTCGCCCGAATTGACGTGCTTGTAGGTCTGGGTGGAATAACACCCCACCGCCCCGTGCCGCCCCGAGGGAACGCCGTTCCAGGCCGCCCCCATGGTGTGGGCGCAATCCTCGATCACGGTGACGCCCGCGCTGTCGCACAGCGCCATCAGCCGATCCATGTCGCAGATATGCCCGCGCATGTGCGACACCAGCAGCACGCGCGCCTCGCCCAGTTTCTGCGCAAGATCATCCAGATCGATGACAAGGGCTTCGGTCACCTCGACCAGGACCGGGATCGCCCCGACCGATGCGATGGCCCCCGGCACCGGTGCCAGCGTGAAGGCATTGGTCAGAACCCGGTCCCCCGGCCCCACGCCGACCGCGCGCAGGGCACAGCCAAGCGCATAGCCGCCCGACGCGACCGCAAGCGCGTAGCGCGCGCCGGTCAGGGCCGCAACGTCCTGTTCCAGAAGGGCGGCCTGCGAAAGCTCGCCCGGCGCGGTGTTGTAGCGATGCAGGCGCCCGTGCCCCAGCACGTCAAGCGCCGCGGCGATGCCCGCCTCGGGGATGGGTTCCTGCTGGGTGAAGCTGCCGGTAAAACGTTCTGTCATGCGCCAGTCATGCGCCTCGCGTTCGGGGCCGTCAATCGGCGCGGCCCCAAGATTTTTCGTACGAAAAATCTTGTCCGTCCCGCAAGAGAAGATCTTTCGTACGAAAGATCTTTGGCCCCCTAGCCCAGAAGCCGCGCGACTTCACCTTCCAGCGCGTCGAAATGCCCGATCACCCCTTCCGGCGCCAGATCCTTTACCGCGTCGCCATCCGGGCCGAAGGTCACCAAAATGCACGGAACCCCTGCCGCCGCCGCGGTCTTGCGATCGGTTTCCGTATCGCCCACTAGAACGCTGCGCTCGGGCGCGCCGCCCGCGCGGCGCACCGCCTCGATCAGCGGGGCGGGGTCGGGCTTGCGCACGATCAGCGTATCGGCGCCGATCATCGAATGAAACAGATTCCGCACGCCAAGGCGCGTCAGCAACGTCTGCGCCAGCTGCTCGGGCTTGTTGGTGCAGATGCCCACGCGCATCCCCGCTGCGCGCAGCGCGTGAACGGCGCCAAGCGCCCCGGGGTAAAGCCGCGTATGCGTGTCGATGGCATCGCCGTAATAGGTCAGCAGGCGCGGATACCACAGTTCCACCTGCTTTGCGTCATGGGCATTCGCGCGGCGCAGCCCCAGTGAAAGCATTGCCCGCGCCCCGCGAAAGGCGGTCGGCGCATCCGCGACCGGGTCCAGCCGGACCCCCAGCCCCATGCCATCGAAACACCGGTTCGCCGCCGCGATCAGATCGCCGCTCGTGTCCGCCAACGTCCCGTCAAGATCGAAGATCACCGTGCGCAAGACCTGCCCCCTTCCTGTCATATGCCGAAATCAGACGTGATGCCTGCCTGCTTGCCCCTGCCCGCGGACCCGATAGAACGGATGCAACGGCAGAACACAAACGGGAAACCCGAACATGAGCATCGCCCTTGTCATCCTTGCCGCGGGAAAGGGCACCCGCATGGGCTCTGACCTTCCCAAGGTGCTGCACCGCATCGCCCATGCGCCGATGCTGTGGCATGCCATGCGCGCAGGCCAGGCGCTTGAGCCCGATCGCACCATCGTCGTCGCCGGGCACGAGGCTGAAATGGTGGCCGCCGCCGCGCGCGATTACGACACCGAAACAAGGGTGGTGGAACAGACCGAACAGAAGGGCACCGCCCATGCAGTTGCCCAGGCCGCGCCCGCGCTTGACGGGTTTCACGGCGATGCCATCGTGCTTTACGGCGACACCCCCTTCATCAGCGAGGATCGGCTGAACGACATGGCCCGCGCCCGCGCGCAGCACGACATCGTCGTGCTTGGCTTTCACGCCGCCGATCCTGCTCGCTATGGCCGCCTTGTCACCGATGGCGATGCCCTGCTGCGCATCGTCGAATACAAGGATGCGACCGAGCAGGAACGCGCCATCACCCTGTGCAATTCCGGCGTCGTCGCCGCCGATGCCGCCGTGCTGATGGACCTTGTGGGCAAGGTGGGCAACGGCAATGCGTCGGGCGAATATTACCTTACCGACATCGTCGCCATCGCCCGCGCGCAGGGCCTGTCCGCCGGCGTCGTCCTTTGCGACGAGGCCGAGACGCTGGGCGTGAATTCGCGCCCCGAACTTGCCCGCGCCGAGGCCGCCTTTCAACAGTCCCGCCGCGCCCGGCTGATCGAGGACGGCGTCAACCTTCAGGCCCCCGATACCGTCTGGCTGGCCTGGGACACCGAGATCGGACGCGATGCGGAAATCGAGCCCAACGTGGTCTTCGGCCCCGGCGTCACCATCGAAAGCGACGCGCGCATCCGCGCCTTTTCCCATCTGGAAGGGTGCCACGTCAGCCGCGGCGCCACCGTCGGCCCCTTTGCCCGGCTGCGCCCCGGCGCCGAACTGGCCGAGCACAGCCACGTGGGCAATTTCGTCGAAATCAAGAACGCCTACCTGGGCGAAGGGTCCAAGGCGAACCACCTGACCTATATCGGCGATGCCGACATCGGGAAACGCACCAACATCGGCGCCGGCACCATCACCTGCAATTACGACGGGTTCTTCAAGCACCGCACCACCATCGGCAACGACGCCTTCATCGGCTCGGACACGATGCTGGTCGCGCCGGTGACGCTGGGCGACGGGGCGATGACCGGGTCGGGTTCGGTCATCACCGGCAATGTCGGGCCGGGCGATCTTGCCATCGGGCGGGCTCGACAGGAAAACAAACCCGGCTTCGCCACCCGGCTGCGCGATCTGCTGCGCGCCAAAAAAGAAAAACAGAACAAGGGGTAACGGGTCATGTGCGGCATCGTCGGAGTCCTGGGCACGCATGAGGCGGCCCCCATCCTTGTCGAGGCGCTCAAGCGTCTGGAATATCGCGGCTATGACAGTGCCGGCATCGCCACCATCAACGGCGGGCGGCTTGACCGGCGCCGCGCGGTGGGAAAGCTGGTGAACCTGTCGGACCGGCTGGTGCATGATCCGCTGCCCGGCAAGTCCGGCATCGGCCACACCCGCTGGGCGACGCATGGCGCGCCCAACGAACGCAACGCCCACCCGCACCGCTCCGGCCCCGTCGCCGTGGTGCACAACGGCATCATCGAGAATTTCCGCGAACTGCGCGCCGAACTTGCCGGCCTTGGCCATCACCCCGAAACCGACACGGACACCGAAACCGTGGCGATGCTGACGCGGCATCATCTGGATTCCGGCCTTGGCCCGGTCGACGCCGCGCACGCCACGCTTGCCCGGCTGGACGGCGCCTTTGCGCTCGCCTTCCTGTTTGACGGCGAAGAAGACCTGATGATCGCCGCGCGCAAGGGCTCTCCGCTGGCCATCGGGCATGGCGAGGGCGAGATGTACATCGGTTCGGACGCGATCGCGCTGGCCCCCATGACCGACCGGATCACCTACCTGGAAGAAGGCGACTGGGCCGTCATCACCCGCGCGGGCGCGCAGATCTTCGATGCGGACAACCACCAGACCAGCCGCGAGATGCGCCAGATCCGCATGGATGCCGCCCGCGTCGACAAGGCCGGGTTCAAGCATTTCATGGCCAAGGAAATCGCCGAACAGCCCACGGTCATCGCCGACGCGCTTGGCGCCTACCTGGAAGGCGACGACATTCGCCTGCCCGGCGAGGGCATCGATTTCGCGAACATCGAGCGGCTGACCCTCGTCGCCTGCGGCACCGCCTTCTACGCTTGCCTGACGGCAAAATACTGGTTCGAACAGCTTGCGCGCCTGCCGGTCGAGGTCGATATCGCCTCGGAATTCCGCTACCGCGAACCGCCCGTCCTGCCCGGCACCGTGGCGGTCTTCGTCAGCCAGTCCGGCGAAACCGCCGACACGCTCGCGGCGCTGCGCTATTGCAAGGGGCGCGCCGACAGCATCGTGTCGGTGGTCAATGTCGACACCTCGTCGATCGCGCGCGAAAGCGATCTTGCCCTGCCGATCCATGCGGGCGTCGAAATCGGCGTGGCCTCGACCAAGGCCTTTACCTGCCAGTTGAACGTGCTCTTGCTGCTGGCGATCAAGGCGGCGGTGGCGCGCGGCCAGATGAGCCGGGAAGAATGCAGCGACCTTCTGGCGCAGATGCGGGGCCTTCCGGGGCTGCTCAACGCCGCGCTGGCGCGGGAATCCGGTATCGAGGCCGCCGCGCTGCGCATTTCCGAAGCGCGCGACGTGCTGTTCCTGGGGCGCGGAACCATGTACCCCTTGGCGCTTGAAGGCGCTCTGAAACTCAAAGAAATCAGCTACATCCACGCCGAGGCTTACGCATCGGGCGAACTCAAGCACGGGCCGATCGCGCTGATCGACAAGACGGTGCCTGTCATCGTCATGGCCCCGCATGACGGGCTGTTCGAAAAGACCGTTTCGAACATGCAGGAAGTCATGGCGCGGGGCGGCAAGGTCTGCCTGATCACCGACGCGGCCGGCGCGGCCGAGGCGGGCGACGGCGTCTGGCAGGTCATCACGCTGCCCAGGATCGACGGCCGACTTGCGCCGCTGCTATATGCGCTGCCCGCTCAACTGCTCGCCTATCACGCGGCGGTCGCAAAGGGCACCGACGTGGACCAGCCGCGCAATCTCGCGAAATCCGTGACGGTCGAGTGAGCGCGCCCAAGATTTTTCGTACGAAAAATCTTGTCTGCCCCTTGGGGAAAAGAAGATCTTTCGTACGAAAGATCTTTGGGCGGCGCGCTACAGCCGTTTGCGCAGCGCCGCCACCCCCGCACGGACCTCGTCGCGTACGGGCCCTTCGCGCGAGCGGTCACGTAGCGTGCTAATCAAATCCGGCGCGGGCCCCAGCTTGCGGTGCCATTGAAGCGCTCGAAGGTAGGACGACGCCGCATCGGGCAGCGTATCGGGGATGCGCTGGCCCGACAGCGTGGCCCAGACACCGGCCCAGCACCGCGCGACCGACCACGGGTTGTACCCGCCCCCGCCCGACACGATCAGCCCGGCCCCCAGCGCCGACAGGGCGCGCACCGCGCGGAAATGACTGTTGTTGGACAGCGACAGATGCGACAGCGGATCCTCGCTCAGCGCATCCGCCCCGCATTGCAGAAAGATCGCGTCCGGGCGGAACGCCTGCGTGGCCGGCAGGATGAATGCCTCAAGCGCATGGCGAAATTCGCTGTCGTTGAAATCCCGGGGCAGCGGCAGATTGAAGGCCGCGCCGCCGCCATCGTCCCCGAGCGCGCCGGTAAAGGGCCACCGCCGCGCCTCGTGCAGCGAGATCACCCGCACCTGCCTTGATCCGTGAAAGGCGATCTCGACCCCGTCGCCGTGATGGGCATCGATGTCGATATAGACCACCCTTTGCGCCCCAAGACGCAAAAGATGCAGGATGGTCAGCACCGGCTCGTTCAGAAAGCAAAAGCCGCTTGCCCTGTCGTGCAGCGCGTGATGCGTGCCGCCCCCGGGGTTGTGCACGGCGCGGGCGGCCCCCGACATCACCAGCTCGGCGGCCAGCAGCCCTCCGCCGACGGCAGTGGCGGGGCGGCGGTACATCTCGGGAAAGACCGGATTGGACGAGGTGCCAAGGCCGTAGCGCGTGCGGGTGTCGGCATCGACCGCCCCCTCGGTTTCGGCCCGCTGCAGGGCGGCGATGTAGCCCGCATCGTGAAAGGCCTGCAGCGCAAGCGGGCGGGCGCGCGGGCTGGTCCGGTAAAGCGCATCGGGCAGCCAGCCCAGCAACCGCGCCAGGTCGGTCGCGGCCGGGACACGTTCGATCGAAAGAGGGTGCCGTTCGCCGTAGCGGGATCCCCGGTAGATTTGCGAGCCGATGAAAAGCGCCTTGTGCATCAGCAGCTTCTAACGCGCCGCTTGCGCCGGGCCAAGCTGCGCCGCGATCCATTGCACTGCCCCCGACAATCTGGTTGTGTGCGCGGCGATGAACGCGCCGCCCCTTTCCCCCAGACTCATCCTGACAACCGCCGCGCTGCTGGCGGTCGGTGCGGTCTGCGGGCTTGCGGCGCAGGCGGCGCAT
>CAXICP010000130.1:0-8255 GCA_964022595.1 uncultured Salipiger sp. | reverse complement strand
GGACGAGGTGTTCCTGTCGGGCAATCTCAACAAGGTGACGCCGGTCACCGGGTTCGAAGACACGTCCTACCAGATCGGCCCGCTGACCCGGCGCGCCCGCGAACTTTACTGGGACTGGGCCCGCAGCGCCGGCTGACCGGGCCATTGCGCGCCCGCGCCCGCTGCGACATGATCCCACCGAAAGGGAGACCCCGATGCGCAAGTTCCTCGTGATCCTCGATGACAGCCGGGAATGCCTCAACGCGATGCGATTCGCAGCGATGCGGGCGCAGAACACCAGCGGCGGCGTCACCATCCTGTCGATCATTCCGCCCGACGAATTCAACCACTGGATCGGCGTCGGCGACATCATGCGCGAGGAAACGCGCGAGCGGATCCAGGCGCATTACGACGTCTTCGCCAAGTGGATGCGCGACCGCCACGGCATCGACCCCGAACTGGTCATCCGCGAAGGCGACACCGTGGCCGAGATCCTGGCGCAGGTGAAGGCCGACGAAGACATCGGCGTGCTGGTGCTGGGCGCCGCGTCGGGCAAGAAGGGGCCCGGCCCGCTGGTCAGCCAGCTTAGCCGCAGTTCCGGCAGCCTGCCGATCCCGGTCACCATCGTGCCCGGAGACATGTCCAAGGAACGGCTTGAATCGGTGACCTGAGTCGCGCCAATTTAGAACCGTTCCAAACCTTGACCCGCAGCCCGGCGGGGCGCATATATGAGGCGCCCCTGCGAAAGGTATCGCCCAGATGTTCATTCAGACCGAATCCACCCCGAATCCCGCAACCCTGAAATTTCTTCCCGGCCAGACCGTGCTTGGCGCCGGCACCGCGGATTTCCCCAGCGCCGACGGGGCCGAAGCCTCGCCGCTGGCCTCGCGCCTGTTCGACGTGACAGGCGTGACCGGCGTTTTCCTCGGGTCCGAATTCGTCACGGTGACCAAGGGCGAAGCCGCCGACTGGGATCACGTGAAACCGGCCGTGCTGGGCGCGATCATGGAACATTTCCAGTCGGGCGACCCGGTGATGGCGGGCGAGGGCGGCGCGTCGGGCCATGCCGCCTTTGACGGCGAGGATGCCGAAATCGTCGGCCAGATCAAGGAATTGCTGGACAGCCGCGTGCGCCCTGCCGTGGCGCAGGATGGCGGCGACATCACCTTCCACGGGTTCGAACGCGGCGTTGTCTACCTGCACATGCAGGGCGCCTGCGCGGGCTGCCCGTCGTCGACGCTGACGCTCAAGATGGGGATCGAGAACCTGCTGCGCCATTACATCCCGGAGGTGACCGAGGTGCGTCCGGTCGCGGTCTGACCCCTTGAAGGACCGCCTGACACTTGGGTTCGACAGCTCGGCCGCGCATTGCGCGGCCGCTCTGCTGAAAGGCGACACGGTGCTGGCGCGCCGTGCCGAAGACATGACGCGCGGGCAGGCGGAACGGCTGATGCCGCTGCTTGAGGAACTGCTGGCCTCGCAGGGGGTCGCCTGGGGCGATCT
This sequence comes from uncultured Salipiger sp., assembly GCA_964022595.1. Lineage (GTDB taxonomy): Bacteria > Pseudomonadota > Alphaproteobacteria > Rhodobacterales > Rhodobacteraceae > Salipiger. The sequence continues at coordinate 6,773 of CAXICP010000130.1, read as the reverse complement.
GCACCGCATCGGCGTGGGCACCGGGCCGGGCAATTTCACCGGCATCCGCATCGCCGTCGCGACGGCGCGCGGCCTGTCGCTGTCGCTGGATATCCCCGCCCTTGGCATCACCACCTTCGAAGCGATCCGGATGGATGCCGAAGGCGCCGCCGCCGTGCCCGCCCCGCGCGGGCTGTTCCACGTTCAGGGCCGCGTGGGCGAGGTGCGCACCGTTCCCGCCGAGGTGCTGAACGGCGCGACGCTGCCGCCCGAACCGGCCGAGCTTGCGTCGCGCATCGCGCGGCTTGCGGCGATCGGCAAGCCCGGGATGCGCCCCGCGCCGCTGTACCTGCGCCCCGCCGATGCCGCGCCGTCGCGCGACACGCCCCCCGCGATCCTGACGTGACCGCCGCCGAACTTGCCGCGCTGTCGGCCCGCGCCTACCGGCACATGCACCCCTGGACCGAAGCGGATTTCGCCGAGGCGCTGAACCGCCCCGAAACGCTGCTGGTCGCGGTGGACGGCGCCTTTGCGCTTGGCCGGGTGGTGCTGGACGAGGCCGAGATCCTCGCGCTGGCCACCGACCCGGACAGGCAGCGCAGCGGGCAGGGCAGCGCCGCGCTGGCGCAATTCGAAACCCGGGCGGCGGCGCGCGGCGCGGCGCGCATCCTGCTGGAGGTCGCCGCCCCCAATGCCCCCGCCTGCGCCTTTTACCAGGCGCGCGGCTATACGCAGGCCGGACGGCGCAAAAGCTACTACGCCAGCCCCGAAGGAGGCCGCGCCGATGCGCTGCTCATGACAAAGGCATTGGCCTGACGTCACCCGCATGGCCGCGCGAACCGTGCGTCAGCCCGTGAAGAAAGCGGTTGACCCCCCGCACTGCCAAAGCTTTGATCGGCGGCGATCTGCATGGATCGGGAAAAGAGCAGGGCGCACGATCGCCCGCCACCACCACCTGGGAGCAAGACATGACCCTCACCACCAAATTTCTCGGCGCAAGCGCCGCGCTGGCGCTGACCGCGGGCGCCGCGCTGGCCGATCCGGCGCTGATCTACGATCTGGGCGGCAAGTTCGACAAATCCTTCAACGAAGCCGCCTTCATGGGGGCCGAACAGTTCGCCCAGGAAACCGGCGGCAGCTACAAGGACATCGAGCTGCAGTCCGAAGCGCAGCGCGAACAGGCCCTGCGCCGCTTTGCCGAAGCCGGGTTCAACCCGGTGGTGACGACGGGCTTTTCCATGTCCTCGCCCATCGCGTCGGTCGCGGGCGACTATCCCGACACCAAGTTCGTGACCATCGACGGCTATGTCGATCCGACCGAACATCCCAACGTGCTGTCCATCCTGTTTTCCGAACATGAAGGGTCGTACCTGACCGGGATGCTCGCGGCGATGGCGTCCGAAACGGGCACCGTCGGCTTCATCGGCGGCATGGATATCCCGCTGATCCGCAAGTTCGCCTGCGGTTACGCGCAGGGCGTCAAGGCGGTGAACCCGGACGCGACCGTCATCAGCAACATGACCGGCACCACCCCCGCCGCCTGGAACGACCCGGTCAAGGGCACCGAACTGGCCAGCGCCCAGATCAGCCAGGGCGCCGACGTGATCTTTGCCGCCGCCGGGGGCACGGGCATCGGCGTGCTTCAGGCCGCTGCCGACAAGGGCATCCTGTCGATCGGCGTCGACAGCAACCAGAACCACCTGCACCCGGGCAAGGTGCTGACATCGATGCTCAAGCGGGTGGACGTGGCCGTGCGCGAATCGATGCTGCAGGGCGCCGACCTTGAAACCGGCGTGATGACGCTGGGGCTGGCGGAAAACGGCGTGGGCTACGCACTGGATGACAACAATTCGGACCTGATCACCGAAGACATGCAGGCCGCCGCAGATGCCGCGCGCGAACAGATCATCGCGGGCGAGATCACCGTGCACGACTATTCGTCCGACGACAGCTGCCCCGCGCTTAGCTTCTGATCCGTCACCGAACCTGACGAAGGGGGCCGCCTCGCGGCCTCCTTTCCCCATTCAGCAGGCCCGTTTTCATGACCCAAGCCCCCGCGATCGAACTGAAAGGCATTTCCAAGGCCTTCGGTCCCGTGCAGGCCAACAAGGACATCAAGGTTCGCGTGATGCCGGGCACGATCCACGGCATCATCGGCGAAAACGGCGCCGGCAAGTCGACCCTGATGTCGATCCTTTATGGCTTCTACAAGGCCGACGCGGGCGAGATATTCATCTCGGGCCGCAAGACCGACATTCCCAACAGCCAGGCCGCCATTGCCGCCGGCATCGGCATGGTGTTCCAGCATTTCAAGCTGGTGCAGAATTTCACCGTGCTGGAAAACGTGATCCTCGGGGTCGAGGATGGCCCGATGCTGCGCCCCTCGCTGGCGCGGGCGCGCGGCGTGCTGAAACAGCTGTCCGAGGAATACGAGCTGTCGGTCGATCCCGACCAGTTGATCGAAAATCTGTCGGTGGGCCACCAGCAGCGGGTCGAGATCCTGAAAGCCCTGTACCGGCAGGCCGACATCCTGATCCTGGACGAACCCACCGGCGTGCTGACCCCGGCCGAGGCCGACCACCTGTTCCGCATCCTTGACGGGCTGCGCGCGCAGGGCAAGACCATCATCCTGATCACCCACAAGCTGCGCGAGATCATGGAAATCACCGACACCGTGTCGGTCATGCGCCGGGGCGAGATGACGGCGACGGTCAAGACCGCCGAAACCTCGCCCGAACAGCTGGCCGAGCTGATGGTGGGCCGCAAGGTGCTGTTGCAGGTCGACAAGGCGCCCGCCCAGCCCGGCGCGCCGGTGTTGCAGATCGAAAACCTGCGCCACACCGATGCCCACGGGGTCGAACGCCTGCGCGGCGTGTCGCTTACGGTGCGCGGGGGCGAGGTGCTGGGCATCGCGGGTGTCGCGGGCAACGGGCAGTCCGAATTGCTCGAGGCGCTGGGGGGCTATGCGGATGCCACCGGCAGCGTGATGGTGAACGGCGCGCCGCTGCCCCTGTCCGGCCCCGGGTCCGACGGCGCGGCCCGGCGTGCGGCCGGCATCGCCCACGTTCCCGAGGATCGCCAGACCGAAGGGCTGATCATGGCCTTCACCGCCTGGGAAAACACCGTCTTCGGCTATCACCGCGACCCGGCCTTCCAGTCCGGCCCGCTGATGGACAACGCCGCCATCAAGCGCCAGGCGCAGGACAAGATGACCCGCTACGATGTGCGTCCGCCCGACCCGGCGCTGGCCGCGCGCAACTTTTCCGGGGGCAACCAGCAGAAAATCGTGCTGGCCCGCGAAATCGAACGCGACCCCGACGTTCTGCTGATCGGCCAGCCGACGCGGGGGGGCGACATCGGGGCGATCGAATTCATCCACAAGGAAATCATCCGGCTGCGCGATGCGGGCAAGGCGATCCTGCTGGTGTCGGTCGAACTGGACGAGATCTTTGCCCTGTCCGACCGCATCGCGGTGATGTTCGACGGGCGCATCATGGGCGAACGCCTGCCCGAGGCCACCGACCAGACCGAACTGGGCCTGCTGATGGCGGGCGTGACCGAAGCTCCGGACGGCGATCCGATCAAGGCGGTAGAGGCATCGCTTGGCCAGAAGGAACAGCGCGAGGCGCAGGCCCATGACTGACCGCGCCCCCGCCCATTTCCACCCGATTGCCGCAGATGAGGCCCCCCATGGATAAGATGCCCGCCTGGGCCGATGCGGTGCTCGTGCCCTTGATTTCGATCCTGCTGGCGGCGATCCTGTCGGCGCTGGTGATCCTGGCCATCGGAGAAAGCCCGCTGGACGCGCTGTCGCTCATGATCGAGGGCGCGCTGATGCGCAGCTCTGGCTGGGGCTACACGCTGTATTACACCACGAATTTCATCTTTACCGGCCTGTGCGTCGCCGTCGCCTTCCATGCCAAGATGTTCAACATCGGGGGCGAGGGGCAGGCGATGATCGGCGGGCTGGGCGTGGCGCTGGTGTGCCTGTTCATCCCGTTCCCGCACTGGTCGCTGGCGCTGCTTGTGGCGATGCTGGCGGCGGCGGTGTTCGGCGCGCTCTGGGCGCTGATCCCGGCCTGGCTGCAGGCGAAGCGGGGCAGCCACATCGTCATCACCACGATCATGTTCAATTTCATCGCCGCGGCGGTGCTGAACTACGTGCTGGTGAACCTGCTGCGCCCGGCCGGCGCGATGGACCCGGCCACCGCGAATTTCCCCGAGGCGACCCACCTGCCGACCTTTCAGGACATGTTCGCCACCGCCGACAATCCGCTGTTCCGGGGGGCGCCCGCGAACGTCACCTTCTTCCTGGCCGTTCTTGCCTGCGTCGCCTTCTGGCTGCTGATGTGGCGCACGCGGCTGGGCTATGAGATCCGCGCCTTCGGCCATTCGGAATCGGCGGCGAAATACGCGGGGATTTCACCGGTGCGCATCACCGTGGTGGCGATGCTGATCTCGGGCGGTCTTGCGGGGATGATGGCGCTTAACACCACCATGGGCGAAGCCGAACGGCTGGTGCTGAACGCGACCGAGGGCGCGGGTTTCATCGGCATCGCCGTGGCGCTCATGGGGCGGTCGCACCCGGTGGGGATCTTTCTGGCGGCGCTGCTGTTCGGGTTCCTTTATCAGGGCGGCGCGGAGCTGGCGCTGTGGACATCGATCCCGCGCGAGCTGATCACGGTGATCCAGGCGCTGGTGATCCTGTTCACCGGCGCGCTCGACAATATGGTGCGGATGCCGCTGGAACGGGTGTTCCTTGCACTGAGAAAGGACGCCTGATGGATCTTCTGACGCTGCTTCAGGTGCTGGATTCTACCGTGCGGCTGGCGACTCCGCTGTTGCTGGCCTGCCTTGCGGGGCTGTTTTCCGAACGCTCGGGCGTGGTGGATATCGGGCTGGAAGGCAAGATGCTGGCGGCTGCCTTTGCCTCGGCGGCGGTGGCGGCGATGACCGGGTCGGTCTGGCTGGGGCTGCTGGCGGGGATCGCGGCGGCGACCTTCATGAGCCTCATTCACGGGCTGGCCTCGATCACCTTTCGCGGCAACCAGCTGATTTCCGGCGTGGCGATCAACTTTCTTGCCTCGGGGCTGACGGTGCTGATCGCGCAGGACCTGTTCGGGCAGGGCGGGCGCACGCCGTCGCTGATCGGCGCGGGCCGGTTCGACCCGATCATCCTGCCATTCGCCGAGGCGCTGTCGGGGGTGCCCGTGCTGGGCCCGATCTACGCCGAGCTGATTTCCGGGCACAGCATCCTTGTCTATGTCGCCTTTGCCATGGTCCCGCTTAGCTGGTGGGTGCTGTTCCGCACCCGGTTCGGCCTGCGCCTGCGCGCGGTGGGCGAATCGCCCGAGGCGGTGGACACCGCCGGCGTGTCGGTGCCGGGGCTGCGCTATGCGGCGGTGCTGATCTGCGGCCTGCTGTGCGGGCTGGCGGGGGCCTATCTTGCGACCGGCCTGCAGGCGGGGTTCGTGCGCGAAATGACGGCGGGGCGGGGGTATATCGCGCTTGCGGCGCTGATCTTCGCCAAGTGGCGGCCCGTCTACGCGCTGTGGGCCTGTCTGCTGTTCGGGCTGCTGCAGGCGGTGGCGCTGCGCTATCAGAACATCGACCTTGGCGGGATCACCATCCCGGTGCAGGTGATGGATGCGCTGCCCTATATCCTGACCGTCATCATCCTTGCGGGGTTCGTGGGCAAGGCGATCCCGCCCCGCGCGGGCGGAGAGCCCTATGTAAAGGAACGCTGATCGCTGGCATCCCCGCCCCGAAGCGCCTATCTCGGGCGAGGATACGGATGAAAGGGCCTTGCCGATGCGCGTGATCTTCATGGGAACCCCCGATTTCTCGGTGCCGGTGCTGGACGCGCTGGTGGATGCGGGGCACGAGATCGCCGCCGTCTACTGCCAGCCGCCCCGCCCCGCCGGGCGCGGCAAAAAGGATCGCCCCACGCCGGTGCACGCACGCGCCGACGCGCTGGGGCTGACGGTTCGCCACCCCACCAGCCTGAAATCGCCCGACGAACAGGCGCGTTTCGCGGCGCTGGATGCGGATGTGGCGGTGGTGGTGGCCTATGGGCTGATCCTGCCGCAGGCGATTCTGGATACGCCGCGCCGAGGCTGCCTGAACATCCACGCCTCGCTGCTGCCGCGTTGGCGCGGTGCCGCCCCGATCCACCGCGCGATCATGGCGGGCGATGCCGAAACCGGGATCTGCATCATGCAGATGGAGGCAGGGCTGGACACCGGCCCCGTGCTGCTGCGCAAGGCCACCCCCATCGGGCCCGAGGAAACCACCGGCGCGTTGCACGACCGGCTAAGCGCCATGGGCGCCGATCTGATCACGGCGGCGCTTGACCAGCTTGACGAGCTGGCCGCGACCCCCCAGCCCGACGACGGCGTCACCTACGCGACCAAGATCGACAAGGCCGAGGCGGCCATCGACTGGACCCGCCCCGCCGATGACATCTCGCGCCAGATCCGCGGGCTGGCCCCCTTTCCCGGCGCCTGGACCACCCTTGGCGATGACCGCATCAAGCTGCTGGGCGCGCGCGTCACCACCGGCGACGGCGCCCCGGGCGAGGCGTTGGACGACGCGCTGACCATCGCCTGCGGGCAGGGCGCGGTGCGGATCACCCGGGCGCAGCGGGCGGGCAAGGGTGCGCAGGCGGCCGAAACCTTCCTGCTGGGCCAGCCGGTCGCGCGCGGCACCATGCTGGGGGCGCGCTGATGTTCCCGGTGATGATCGGCACCATCATCATCGCCGGGATGCGGGAGGTCGGTTACACCAAGGAGTTC
>CAXICP010000129.1:0-8301 GCA_964022595.1 uncultured Salipiger sp. | reverse complement strand
TGTCGCCGCCGCCGATGACCACGACGTTCTTGCCCGCCGCGTTCAGCTCGCCGCTTTCGAATTCGGGCACGCTGTCGCCGAAGTTGGACGCGCGGTTGGACGCGGTCAGGTAGTCGATCGCCTTGACGATGCCCTTTGCCTCGGCGCCGGGGCCGCGCAGGTCGCGCGACTTGTAGACGCCGGTGGCGATGATCACCGCGTCATGCTGTTCGCGGATGTCTTCAAAGGACAGGGTTTCCCCGACGGTGCAGTTGAACACGAAGCGCACGCCGCCGTCTTCCAGCTGCTTGACGCGGCGCATCACCACGTCCTTTTCCAGCTTGAAGCCGGGGATGCCGTAGGTCATCAGCCCGCCGCCGCGGTCGTAGCGGTCGTAGACCGTGACCTGCACGCCGGCGCGGCGCAGCATGTCGGCGGCGGCAAGCCCGCCCGGGCCGGCACCGATGATGCCCACGCTTTCGGTGCGTTCGACACTGGGGGCGGCGGGGGTGACCCAGCCCTTTTCCCAGGCGGTGTCGGTGATGTATTTTTCGACCGAGCCGATGGTCACGGTGCCGTGGCCCGACTGTTCGATCACGCAATTGCCTTCGCACAGGCGGTCCTGCGGGCAGATGCGGCCGCAGATCTCGGGGAAGGTGTTGGTGGACTGGCTGATTTCATAGGCTTCCCGAAGCCGCCCCGTCGCGGTCAGGCGCAGCCAGTCAGGTATGTTGTTGTGCAGCGGGCAGTGGCTTTGGCAATAAGGCACGCCGCATTGCGAGCAGCGGCTTGACTGCTCGGCGGCCTTCGCGTCGGCATAATCCGCATAGATCTCGTCAAAATCCTTGTTCCGGACAGCGGCATCCCGCTTCTCGGGCATCCCGCGCGAAATCTTGGTGAATTTGAGCATAGGCTGCTTCGCCATGTTCCTGGGTCTCCGAACAAGTCCTTGGTCAGGTGGGTCATATACAAAGGCTGCGTGGAATGAAAGTCAGAAGTGCTGACCTATATCGGCTTTATTTTGCGCCCGGTGCCGGTATGGGGCGCGTGAACGGTGCAAAACAGGACTGATACGGACCTATCGGTGTTCTTCCACTCGTCATCTACGGGGGATATAGAGTCACGCAAGCCTGTCCAGAGGATGACTTTCCATGCCGCTGCTGCAACTGATCCTCTTGGCCCTGATCCAGGGAATCACGGAATTTCTGCCGATTTCGTCGTCGGGGCACCTGATCCTGTTGCCCGGACTGACAGGAATGGCCGACCAGGGGCTTGCCATCGACGTGGCGGTTCACGTGGGCACGCTTGCCGCCGTGATCCTGTATTTCTGGGCGGATGTGCGCGCCGCGCTGGTCGGGCTGGCGGATCTTGCGCGGGGGCGGCGCGACACGCCCGGCGCCCGGCTGGCGCTGGGGCTGGCGATCGCGACGGTTCCGGTGGTGCTTGCCGGGCTGGCGATCAAGGTGACGGGCCTGGGCGAGATGCTTCGGTCCGTCGCGGTGATCGGCTGGACCATGCTGGGGTTCGGAATCGTGCTGTGGTGGGCCGACCGCACCGGCCCCGAGAAGCTGACCGAAACGGACTGGACCCCGGGGCACGCCTTTCGCATGGGGCTGTGGCAGATGATCGCGCTGATCCCCGGAACCTCGCGGTCGGGGATCTGCATCACCGGGGCGCGGTTCATGGGCTACACCCGGCACGACGCGGCCAAGCTGTCGATGCTGATGTCGATCCCCACGATCCTTGCGTCCGGGGTGCTGCTGGCGGCGGATGTCGCCGGGCAGGCCAATGCGCAGGTGGCCATCGACGGGCTGATCGGGGCGGTGTTCGCCTTTGCCGCCGCGCTGGGGGCGATGGCGCTGATGATGCGCCTGCTGCGGTCCGTCAGCTTCACCCCCTATGTGGTCTACCGGGTGCTGCTGGGGGCGGGGCTGCTGTGGTGGGCCTATAGCTGAGCGCAAAGAAAGGCCCCGAAAAGACGAATCTTTCCGGGGCCAATAAACTGCACCAGCCGAAGACGGCCGGGGATAGGGCCGCAAGGGACAGGGTGGCCGGCACAGGGGCCCGTGCCCGAGTGGCAGCACGGCACGACCTGATTCCCTGCTAGATCAAAGGCATCGCGGGTGGCAATGGTGGTCTGATACCACACGGGCCAAGGCAGGCGGAACTTTGCCGCAGCCAGGGCGGGCTGGGCGGAAACCAGCCGGTATCCGGGTTCAGGCGCGGTGGTAGGGGCTGCCGGACAGAATCGATGCGGCGCGGTACAGCTGTTCGCTCAGCATCACGCGCACCAGCATGTGCGGCCAGACCATCTGCCCGAAGGATATCGCCATGTCCGCATCAGCGCGCAGGGACGGGTCGATGCCGTCGGCGCCGCCGATCACGAAGGCCAGGTCCTGCGTGCCGTTGTCGCGCAGCGCGCCCAGCCGGGCGGCGAAATCGGGCGATGACATAAGCGCGCCGCGTTCGTCCAGCACGCACAGCCGGGCGCCCGTGGGAAGCGCGCGGCGCAGCAGCTGCGCCTCGCCCGCCATGCCACCGCCCTTGCGATCGTCCACCTCGGTCAGGCGCGCGGGGCCAAGCCCCAGCGCCCGCCCGGTCCGGTCGAACCGCGCAAGGTAGTCATCGACAAGGTCCTTTTCCGGACCCGCCCGCAGACGCCCCACGACGCAAAGATGCACGCGCATGGGCGTCCTTTCGGGAAATCAGGCGCTTGCGGTCCGCGCGAGCGGCATCCACATCTTTTCCAGCTGGTAGAATTCGCGCACTTCGGGGCGGAACACATGGACGATGACATCGCCCGTGTCGATCAGCACCCAGTCGCCGGTTTCCTGGCCTTCGATCTTGGACAGGACACCAAGCTTGTGCTTGAGATCTTCCAGCACGTTGTCGGCAATGGCCGCAACCTGGCGCGACGACCGGCCCGAGCAGATCACCATCTGGTCACAGACAGAGGTCTTGCCGCGCAGATCGATCTGCACGACCTCTTCGGCCTTGTTGTCGTCGAGACTGGCGAGGATCGTCGCGAGAATCTTCTCGCCGGTGACCTCGGATTGGGGGGCGCCGTTCATGGCCAGCCCCGGCTCAGCGGCGTGTGCCGCGTCGGCAGTAAGTGACAGGACATCGTCCTCCTTTGAGACAAGCGCCGAAAGCCACCCCGGCGCCGGGCGTAGTAAAAAGATAGCATCGCGGATGTGAAATCTCAATGATGACGACCGCGGCGATGCCGGTTCCGGTGGCAGAATGCGGCCCATGGGCCCGTTTCTGCCGCAAGGTCAGCACCTTCGGTTCCGGCGGCGTCGCGCCGATCAGCGCCCCTTAGCTCAGGCGCCCCAGGGAATCCACAGCGATTTCGCCTCGGTGGCCTGTTCCAGGAATTCCGTGCCTTCGCCTTCGAGGGACCACCAGTCGCGGGCCAGCCCGTCATTGACCCAGCTGCGCTTGAGCGATCCGGCGGCGCCCCGTTCGAGAGCTTCGGAAATCGCGGCGCCGGAAAAGCTCCAGACCGCGTCGATGTCCATGTGCTGCGCCATGGTGGGGGCCAGGTCGGCATGCGGGCCGGTCAGGATGTTGACCACGCCGCCCGGCACGTCGGACCCTTCCAGGACATGCGCGAATTCCAGCGCCGCCAGCGGAAAGGGTTCAGAGGCGACCAGCACGACCCGGTTGCCCATGGCGATGGCCGGCGCCATGACGGACACAAGGCCCAGCAGCGGCGCCTCGTCGGGGCAGAAGGCGCCGATCACGCCGCAGGGCGCGCGGGTCACCAGCGCGGCGCCGCGCAGGGGGGCCTGCGCGATGCGCCCGTCGAACTTGTCGGCCCACGCGGCGGCGCTGAACAGGCGGCTGACGGACAGCGACACCTCGCGCGCGCCATCGCTGCCGCCGGTCAGCCGGTCGATCAACGCCGCAAGGCTGTCGGCCCGGGCCTGAAGGTTTTCGGCGATGTAATACAGCACCTGCGCGCGGTTGTGCGCGGGGGCGGCGGCCCAGCCTGCGGCGGCGCGCGCGGCTTCGACCGCGTTGCGGATGTCCTTGCGGCTGGCGATGGGGGCCTGGCCGATCAGGTCGCCGCCGGCGTCATAGATGGCTTGGGCATGGCCGCTGTCGGGGCGGGCCTGCTTGCCCCCGATGTACAGCTTGGCGGTGCGGTCCACCGGCTGCGCGCTGGCGCCATCCCCGGCAAAGGGGGCGATGGGAGTCAGCGGCTTGGGCGCGCGCACGGGGCGGGTATAGGCCGCCAGCCCCTCGGGGCCGCCTTCGCGTCCGAAGCCGCTTTCGCGCAGCCCGCCAAAGGGCACCGAGGCGTCGAACATGTTGGACCCGTTGATCCAAACCACCCCCGCCGCCAGCTTCGGCGCGACATCCAGCGCGGTGTTGATGTTTTCCGACCAGACGCTGGCGGCAAGACCGTAGCGCGTGTCATTGGCCAGCTGCACCGCTTCGGCGGGGGTGCGGAAAGTGGTGCCCACCAGCACGGGGCCAAAGATTTCATCCTGCATCAGCGGCGAGGCGGGCGACAGGCCGGTGATCAGCGTTGGCGGGAAATAGCAGCCCTCGGGGCAGTTGGCGGTCTGGTGGATGTCGCCATCGGAGGCGGCCACCATCTGCGCGATGCGCTCGCGCTGGACGGGGTCGATGATGGCGCCCACGTCGATGCACTTGTCCAGCGGGTTGCCGATGCGAAGCCCGTCCATGCGGGCGCGCAGCCGTGCGTGGAACCGCTTGGCGATGCCTTCCTGCACCAGAAGGCGCGACCCGGCGCAGCAGACCTGCCCCTGGTTCAGCCAGATCGCATCGACCAGCCCTTCGACGGCGCTGTCCAGATCGGCGTCTTCGAAGACGATATAGGGGGATTTGCCGCCCAGTTCCAACGTCAGCGCCTTGCCGCTGCCGGCGGTGGCGGCGCGGATCGCACGGCCCACCTCGGTCGAGCCGGTGAAGGCGATCTTGTCCGCATCGGCGGCCACCAGCATTTCGCCCACGCGCCCATCGCCGGTGACGATGTTCACCACCCCGGCGGGCAGGCCTGCCTGTCGGCAGATGTCGGCGAACAGCAGCGCGGTCAGCGATGTCCATTCCGCCGGTTTCAGCACCACGGTGTTGCCCATGGCCAGCGCCGGCGCGATCTTCCACGCCAGCATCAGCAGCGGGAAGTTCCACGGCACGATCTGCCCGCACACGCCCATGGCGGCGCGGTCCGGCATCTGCTGGTCCATCAGCTGGGCGGACCCGGCGTGGTGGTAGAAGTGACGCACCGCCAGCGGCACGTCGATGTCGCGCGATTCGCGGATCGGCTTGCCGTTGTCCAGCGTTTCCAGCACGGCGAACAGCCGGGCGTGTTTCTGCAGCAGCCGCGCCAGCGCATAAAGGAATCGCGCGCGCGCCGGGCCGCCCATGTCTTCCCAGGCGGGCTGGGCCTGGCGCGCCGCATCCACGGCGGCATCCACGTCGTCCTGGCTGCCTTGGGTGATCGAGGCAAGCACCTCGCCCGTGGCGGGGTTGCGGGTTTCGAACAGGATGCCCGGCGGCGTGAAGCTGCCGGCGATGAAATGGCCAAAGCGCGCGCCCTGGTCGACGAGCCAGGCAAGGGCCTCGGCGGCGCTTTCGGGGGCGGGGCCGTATTCCATGGTCTCGAAGATCTCTTTCACGCTCATTGCCGGGCTCCTCCGCGTCTGGGGGCGATACGCTGTTAGAGCGCGCGAGGGCCGCAAAGGCCAGCCCCCGCGCGGGGAATCGTGGCGTCAGAAGCCGCCCAGAAGATCCTTGATGACCTGCTGGATGATGTTGTCGCGGCGCTGGCGTTCGGGTTGGGGCGCGGGCTGCTGCTGGGGCTGCTGTTCGACAACCTGCGGGGCGGGCTGCGTCGGGGCGATGGCGGGCAGGGGGCTGATGGGCAGCCCTTCGGACACGCGCGACATGGTCTCGCGCCAGATGTCGGCGGGCAGCCCGCCGCCGGTGACGCCGGAAAGCGGCGAGTTGTCATCGTTGCCCATCCACACGCCGACCACGTAATCGGCGGTGAAGCCGATGAACCAGGCATCGCGCGCATCGTTCGACGTGCCGGTCTTGCCGGCGGCGGGGCGCCCGTCGGGCAGCATGGCGCGCCGCCCGGTGCCTTCGGTGACGACCTTTTCCATCATCCAGGTCAGCTGGCCCGCCGCCTCGGGCTGGACCACGCGTTCCTTGATGCCGCCGCCCGAGCCCATCAGCGGCGTCGGATCCCCCTTGAGCCGCAGCTGGCGCAGCCCATAGGGCGCCACCGCCGAGCCGCCGTTCAGAAAGCCCGCGTAGGCCCCCGTCATTTCCAGCAGCGACGCCTCGGATGTGCCAAGTGCCATGGCGGGGCTGTCGTTCAGGTCGGACTGGATGCCGAAACCGCTTGCCACCTTCTGCACAAGGTCGCGCCCGACGCTTTCCGAGATTTTCACCGCCGGGATGTTCAGCGAATCCTTGAGAGCATCGGTCAGCGTCACCCGGCCCTTGAAGCTGTTGGTGTAGTTCTTGGGGCACCATTGCCCCGAGCCGGGGATGTTCATGCAGAACGGCTCGTCCACCACGGTGTCATAGGGGGAATAGCCCATGTCCAGCGCGGTGGCGTAGATGAACGGCTTGAAGCTGGACCCGGTCTGGCGCTTGGCCTGCGTGGCGCGGTTGAACACGCCAGACACGCCGGTCTTCTTGCCGCCGACCATGGCGCGCACCGCGCCGTCGGCGGACATGACCACGATCGCCGCTTCGACCACTGATCCCGGCTTGGTCACCTTTTCGCTGTAGACCGCGTTCATCGCGGCCTCGGCGGCGCGCTGCAGCTTGGGGTCAAGCGTGGTGTTGATGACGACGTCTTCGGTCGTGTCGCGGGTAAAGAATTCGGGGCCGGTCGACATCACCCAGTCGGCGAAATAGCCGCCAAGCTTGCGCTCGGCCTCGTCGGAAAGCGTGGCGGGGTTGGCGCGCGCGGCCTCGGCCTGCTGGGCGGTCAGGTAGCCCTGGTCTTCCATCAGGCGCAGCACGGTGGCGGCGCGGGCCTGGCTGCGTTCAAGGTTGCTGGTGGGCGACAGCGTCGAAGGAGCGGTCAGCAGACCGGCCAGCATCGCCGCTTCCTGCGGGTTCAGCTCGCCCGCGCGCTTGCTGAAATAGCGCTCGGACGCGGCTTCGGCCCCGTAGGCGCCGCCGCCCATGTAGGCCCGGTTGAGGTAGATCGACAGGATCTCGTCCTTGGTGTATTTCAGCTCCATCGCGAGGGCATAAAGCGCTTCCTTGCCCTTGCGGGCCAGCGATCCGGCGCGGCAATCGGACAGGTAGTCGGATTCCGATTTCCACAGGTCGGAATCAAATTCCTGACCCACGCAAAGCAGCTTGGCGGTCTGCTGGGTGATGGTCGACCCGCCATGGCCCGACAGCGGGCCGCGCCCTTCGGACAGGTTGATGCGGATCGCCCCGGCGACCCCGCGCAGTTGGTCGTTGCGGCTCGATACGTCCGCTTCGGCGTCGCCTTGCGGCAGCGAGACGTTGATGTCCTGTGCGAAGGGATTGTTCGGCGCATCGGCCAGCAGCGTTACGCTCGACGGAGCGCGCGTGACCGTGGTGCGCGAAATCGCCCGCGAGGCCGCGCCCTCCACATAGACGCTCAGCCAGTCGTTGAACTCGCGCCGCACGGCGAGCGTGCCGGCGAGATTTTCCGCACCGTAGAGCAGCGGCGCGAGCTTGCCTTCGCCAACGGCGCTGATCGGCTGATCGAAATTGTAACTGCCGATCGTCGCGATCAGCGGATCGACCCCGTCCAGCGCCACCCCGCGATAGCCGTCGGGCACATAGGCGATCGGGCTGTCGAACAGCGTGCCGCCATATTCAGGGTCGAGCTGGAGCGGGCTGCCGTCGATGGTCTGGATATTAGGGGTCGCGCCGGAAGGCGGAAACGCACCGTAGAAGAACGTGGGATCGTTTTCGAGAATGCGCTGGCGCCCGCGCTCGAACAGTTCCGAACGATCGCCGTAGAGCAGCGGGGCCTGCTTGCGCCAGCTGCCGGTGAACGAAATGTTGGTCCGCCCACCCTCGATCGTGGTCGCGCCGGTGAAGTCGATCCGGAAGTCGGGCTGCGCGAAATCATAGGTGTCGGAGTAGTTGGCGCTGATCTCCGCACCCTGATAGTCGCGGCGCAGGATGATGTTGATCACGCCGCCGCTCGCGCCGCTGCCGTAAAGGCCCGAGGCGGAGGAGGCGAGCACCTCGATCCGTTCGACCGCGGCCAGCGGGATGCCGGTGATTTGCGGCTGGTTGATCTGCCCCTGCCCCAGATTGATACCCGGCTGCCTGCGCCCG
>CAXICP010000128.1:0-8302 GCA_964022595.1 uncultured Salipiger sp. | reverse complement strand
GGCAACGAGGTCGAGGTCATCCCCGTCACCGAATCCGAACTTGGCACCCGGGCCACCGCCGCCTATGCCGCCGGTGACCTGCCGGACGTGATCTACCACCCGATCAGCTACGCGCTGCCCTGGGTCGAGGCGGGCATCCTTGACCCCGACGCCGCCACCGACGTGATCGAGGATCTGGGCGCGGACACCTTCGCCCCCGGCGCGCTGGAAATCGCCGCCTTCGACGGCGGCTATGCGTCGGTTCCGGCAGATGGCTGGACGCAGATGATCGTCTACCGCAAGGACCTGTTCGACGAGGCGGGCCTTGAGGCGCCCACGTCCTTTGCCAATGTCGAAGCCGCGCTCGAGGCGCTGCACAACCCGCCCGAGATGTACGGCTTCGTCGCCGCCACCAAGGTGGACGAGGATTTCATGAGCCAGGTGCTGGAACATGTCTTCCTGGCCAACGGCGTGTCGCCGGTCGGCCCCGACGGGTTCCAGCCGCTGGACGAGGCAAAGACCACCGAGGTGCTGGAATTCTACAAGGCCATCGCCGAGGCATCGCCCCCGGGCGATCTGTACTGGGACCAGTCGCGCACGCTGTATTTTTCGGGAAACGCGGCGATGATAATCTGGACTCCGTTCATTCTGGATGAACTGGCGGGCCTGCGCGACAGCGCCCCGCCCACCATCACCGACGATCCCACCTCGACCGAACTTGCGTCCAAGACCGGCATCGTGACCACCTTTTCGGGCCCGTCCAACCCCGATGGCGCCGCCTGGGCGCTGATCAACATGTTCGGCATCACCGGCGACGCGTCCACCGACGAGGCCATCGACTTCGTCGAATTCTCGATGGACCAGGGCTATGTGGACACGCTTGCCATCGCCCCCGAAGGCAAGTTCCCCGTGCGGCGCGGCACGTCGGATGACGCGGAATTCTTCGTCACCAAGTGGGCCGAGCTTCCGGTCGGCGTGGACCGCAAGGCGCCGCTGGGCGACCTTTACCCGCAAGAGATGATCGACGAGATCGTCAGCGGTCTGGACACCGCCCAGCGCTGGGGCGCCGAAGACGGCCAGCTGGCGCTTGCCTCGAAGATGATCAACAGCCAGGTCGTCAACCGCGTGGTGCGCCAGTTCATCGACGGGCGGATCGACGCCGCCGGCGCCGTCGCCGCGATGAACGACGAGCTGGCGAAGATCCAGTAAACCACAACGGCCCCTGCCCCCGCCTCTTTCGGGGGCGGGGGTTCCCTGTTCCGGAGCCTGCACGATGACCGACGCCACCCCTCCCCTTGGTACCGGGCCGCTTGGCCGGCGCGAGGCGCGCCTTGCCTGGGGGTTGCTGGCCCCGACCCTGATCGCCGTTTCGCTGGTGGTGCTGCTGCCGCTGCTCGCGGTGTTCTGGATCAGCTTCAAACCCGTCGGGCTGGCCGACCTGCGCCCGCCCACCCCCATCGTGCGCGAAGACATCCGCGGCGATCTGGAAGCGGTGGGCGACGAGGCGATCCTGCGCTACCGGCTGCGCAATTCCTCGCAGGATCAGCAGATCAAGGGCGTGACCCTTGATGACACCTGGCCCGAGGGGCTGACCCCGGCCGAGATCGACCCGCGCTGCGCCATCGCCGATGGCCGCCTGAACTGCGATCTGGGCGACTGGGACGGCGGCACCCGCGACGAGATCCGCATCCCCGTCACCGCCGGCGCCGCCTATTTCGATGGGCCGGACGCGGAAGAATCTGAACCCACGCTGACCGGCGATGCGGCCAACATCCTGACCAATTTCGATTTCACGCTGGAAAACTTCGCGCAGGTCTTTGACGGGTCGGAATTCTGGTCGGTCTTTGGCATCACGCTGTTCTACACGGTCTTCGGCACGCTGGGCGCGCTGGTGATGGGGCTGTTCGCGGCGATGCTGCTGAACAAGTCCTTCCGCGGGCAGGGTATCTTGCGCGGGCTGTACCTGTTTCCCTATGTCGCGCCGGTCATCGCGGTGGCCTTTGCCTGGATCCTGCTGTTCGACCCGTTTTCGGGATCGGCCAACGCGCTGCTGATCCAGATGGGCGTGAGCCGCGAGGCCATCAACTTCTTCGGTGAACGCCCGCTGGCGCTGATCATGGTGACGCTGTTCGAAATCTGGCGCTATTTCCCGCTGTCGTTCCTGTTCATCCTGGCGCGGATGCAATCCATCGACACCGACATGTATGAAGCCGCCGACATGGACGGCGCGTCGCCTTTCCAGAAATTCCGCTACCTGTCGCTGCCGCAGTTGCTGGGCATCCTGTCGGTGCTGTTCCTGCTGCGCTTCATCTGGACCTTCAACAAGTTCGACGACATCTTCCTGCTGACAGGCGGCAACGCGGGCACGCGGGTGCTGACGGTGAACGTCTATGAACAGGCATTCGCGCTGTCGAACATCGGCGCGGGGGCGGCGGTCGCGGTGGTGATCTTCTGCTGCCTGCTGGTGTTTTCGGTGTTCTTCTTCAAGCTCATCAGCCGGGAGGAAGGGTTGTGATCATGGCCCCCACACCCACAGCCCTGCGGCTTTCCCCCCACCACACCAGAACAGGAGACCGGGCATGAATGCGGTGCGTTTGGGATATGTGACGGCGCCGGTACTGGGCGCGCTGTGGTGCTACGTCATCGCCGTGACGGTGGCCGTCGCCATGAGCTTTGCCACCGGCGAGCCGTTCCGCCCAAGCTGGCTTGCCCTGCCATGGGGCGCGGCGCTTGGCGCGGCGGCGCTGTTCGGCCCGCCCGCCCTTTGGATGTCGGCGCTGGTCATGGCGCTGTTCGGGATGGTCGGCGTGGGGCCGATGATTTCCGGCGCCGAGGTGGGCATCGTCGCGCTGGTGCTGGGGCATGGCGCGGTCGGGGCATTTACCGCGCTTGGGCTTGGCAAGATGACCGAAGGGCTGCGCCCGGGCGCGCTGACCCGCCACGAATTCGAGGAATCGGTAATCCGCTTCCTGACCGGCTTTGGCTACATCTTTTTCACCGCCATCGTGGTCATCCCGTTCTACGTGATGGTGATGACCAGCCTCAAGAACCAGGCGGCGCTGATGGCGAACCCGCTGGATTTCTCGCTGGACCTGTCGCGCGGCTGGCACCTGTTCGACAGCTATGTCGAACTGCTCACCCAGTACAATTTCGCCAGCTACCTGTGGACCAGCTTCTATGTTTCGGTGCTGACCGTGCTGATCACGCTGGCCTTTGCCATTCCCGGCGCCTACGCCGTGGCGCGGCTGCGGTTCAGGGGGCAGGCGATGTTCTCGCGCTCGGTTCTGCTGATCTACATGGTGCCGATGATCGTTCTGGCGCTGCCGATCTACATCGCCTTTTCGATGACGGGGCTGCGCAACACCATCTTCGGCATCGTGCTGATCTACCCGGTCACGACCATTCCCGTGGCGCTTTACATGCTGCAGGGCTATTTCCGCGGCCTTCCGTCCGAGGTGGAAGAAGCCGGGCTTATGGACGGGCTGTCGCGCCTTGCGGTGATCTGGAAGATCACGCTGCCGCTGTCGCTGCCCGCGCTCGCATCGGTGTCGCTGTATGTCTTCATGATCGCCTGGAACGAATTCCTGCTGGCCTTCATGCTGCTGGACGATCCGTCGAAATTCACGCTGACCCGGGGGATAGCCTCGCTGAACTCATCCGAAATTCCGCGACAGCACCTGATGGCCGGATCGGTGATCGCCACGGTGCCGATCATGCTGATCTTCCTGGGGCTGGAACGGTTCATGACCAAGGGGCTGACCGCCGGATCGGTCAAGGGATAAACGATCGCCGCACCAGCGGCAGGAGAAAGAACGAATGGCAAGCATCGAACTGAAATCCGTCGAAAAATGGTACGGCCAGGCGCAGGTGATCAAGGGCGTCGACCTTACCGTGCAAGAGGGCGAATTCATCATCTTCGTCGGCCCGTCGGGCTGCGGCAAATCCACCCTGCTGCGGATGATCGCGGGGCTTGAGGAAACATCGCGCGGGCAGATCATCATCGCGGGCAAGGATGCCACCGCCGAGCCGCCCGCAAGGCGCGGCCTTGCCATGGTGTTCCAGAGCTACGCGTTGTACCCGCACATGTCGGTGCGCGACAACATGGGCTTTTCGCTCAAGGCGGCGGGTGTCGACAAGACCGAGATGGACGCCAAGGTCGACGAGGCCGCCCGCGTGCTGAAGCTGGAACCGCTGCTGGATCGCCGGCCCAAAGATCTTTCGGGCGGGCAGCGCCAGCGCGTCGCCATCGGGCGGTCCATCGTGCGCGACCCGACCGCGTTCCTGTTCGACGAGCCGCTGTCGAACCTGGACGCCGCGCTGCGAGTGGAAATGCGCTACGAGATCGCCAAGCTGCACCAGACGCTGAAATCGACGATGATCTACGTCACCCACGACCAGGTCGAAGCCATGACCCTGGCCGACCGGATCGTCGTGCTTGAGGCCGGGCGCGTCAGCCAGGTCGGCAGCCCGCGCGAGCTGTACGAACGCCCCGGCAACCTGTTCGTGGCGCAGTTCATCGGCTCGCCCAAGATGAACGTCTTCGCAGCCTCCACCCCCGAGCTGCGCCTGCCCGCGCCCCTGCCCGGGGCCGCCAGGCATTTCGGCATCCGCCCCGAACACATCCGCATCGGCGATCCCGGCAGCGGGCAGATCGACGGCACCGTGGATGTTCTGGAATATCTGGGCGCCGACACCTACGTCATCGCCGATTGCGGCAGCGCCGGAAAGCTGACGGTGCGCGCGCATGGCGACACCGGCTTGTCCCCGGGCCAGCCGGTGGGGCTGATCTTCGACCATGCCCACACGCATGTCTTCGACGCGGACGGGCTGGCGCTGCGCTAGGTTTTCGGCAGGGCGGCGCCGCGCAACCTTGTGCATGGGCAGTTCCGGCGCGCCGTGCTACAGGCTCGCCGCACCTTCACGCCCGGATAGCCGCCCATGATGACCCTTCCGCTGACCAAAGACCTTGCGCTGATCGGGGGCGGGCATGCCCATGCGCTGGTGCTGCGCATGTGGGGGATGAACCCGCTTCCGGGCGCGCGCATCACCATCATCAACCCCGGCCCGACGGCGCCCTATTCGGGGATGCTGCCCGGCTTCGTCGCCGGCCATTACGGGCGTGATCAGCTGGACATCGACCTTGTGCGGCTTGCGCGCTTTGCCGGGGCGCGGCTGATCCTTGGCGCGGCCGAGGGCATCGACCTTGGCGCGCGGCAGATCCACGTGGCCGGGCGCCCCCCGGTCGGGTTCGACGTCGCATCGGTGGATATCGGCATCACCTCGGCCATGCCCGACCTGCCCGGCTTTGCCGAACACGCGGTCCCCGCCAAGCCGCTTGGCCCTTTTGCGCAAGCCTGGGCGGCGTTCCGAGACGGACCGCGACAGGCGGGCGCTGCCGTGATCGGCGCGGGCGTCGCGGGGGCCGAACTGGCCGCCGCCATGGCCCATGCGCTGCGCGGCGGCCCCGAGGTGCACCTTGTCGACAGCTCCGCCGCGCTGTCCGCCCTAGGCCCCCGCGCCGCGCGGCGTCTGCGCGCCGCGCTGGCCGCACAGGGTGTCACACTGCACGAAAACGCCCGGATCACGCAGGTCACCGACCAGGGGCTGCAGCTTGCCGACGGCAGCTTCCTTGCGGCGGGGTTCGTCACGGGCGCCGCCGGCGCGCTGCCCGCCCCCTGGCTGGCACAGTGCGGCCTGGACGCCGAGGGCGGGTTCATCGCGGTCGGCCCCACCCTGCAAAGCTCGGACCCGGATATCTTCGCCGCCGGAGACTGCGCCCACATGTCCCGCACCCCGCGCCCCAAGGCCGGGGTCTTTGCCGTGCGCCAGGCGCCCGTGCTGTTCGACAACCTGCGAAAGCGGCTGGCGGGCGAAGGCACCCTGCGCAGCTACGTTCCGCAGCGCGATTACCTCAAGCTGATCTCGCTTGGCGAAAAATCCGCGCTGGCGGATTGGCACGGGCTTGCGCCTTCGGGCCGCGCCATGTGGCGTTGGAAGGACCGCATCGATCGCAGGTTCATGCGCAAGCTGACCGACCTGCCGATCATGGCCGCCCCGCCCCTTCCGGTGCCCCGCGCCGCCGGCACCGCAGAGGCGCTTGGCGACAAGCCCATGTGCGGCGGCTGCGGTGCCAAGGTGGGCCGCGCGGCACTGGGCGCGGCGCTTGCCCGCCTGCCCGCGCCGCTGCGCACAGACGTCACGCCCCTGCCCGGCGACGATGCGGCGCTGTTGCTGACCGGCGGCGTGCGTCAGGTGATGACCACCGACCACCTGCGCGCCTTTACCGCCGATCCGGTTCTGATGACCCGCATCACCGCCGTGCACGCCCTTGGCGACATCTGGGCCATGGGCGCCGCGCCGCAGGCCGCCACCGCAAGCATCACCCTGCCCCGCATGTCCGAAGCATTGGCCGAACGCAGCCTGTCGGAAATCCTTGAAGCCGCCAGCGCCATCCTGCGCGAGACCGGCGCCGAGATCGTCGGCGGGCACAGTTCCATGGGCGACGAGCTGACCATCGGCTTCACGCTGACCGGGCTGTGCGACGCCGCGCCCATCACGCTGAGGGGCGCGCAGCCCGGCGATGATCTGGTCATCACCCGGCCCATCGGCACGGGCGTGATCCTTGCGGGCGAAATGCAGGGCCGCGCCCGGGGCGCCCACGTGGCGCAGGCGCTGGCGGGCATGTCCCGCCCACAAGCCGACGCGGCTGCGATCCTTGCGCAGGCCCATGCGATGACGGATGTGACGGGCTTCGGGCTGGCGGGGCACCTGCATGGCATTCTGACGGCCTCGGGCGTCGGGGCGCGGCTTGCGCTGGATGCCGTCCCCCTGCTGGACGGGGCCGAGGCGCTGGCCGCGCAGGGCATCCGGTCGACGTTGTACCCCAAGAATCTTGCCGCCCTGCCCGGGCTTGTCGCGGATTCGCCGCGGGCCGAACTGCTTTTTGATCCGCAAACCGCAGGCGGGCTATTGGCGGCCATTCCCTGCGGCGCCGCAAAGGTCCGCGAGTTGCGCGCCCTGGGCCATGCGGCGGCGGTGATCGGTCAGGTCACATCCGATTCCCCGGGGCGGATCGACATCGTCTGAACCCGCGCGGCGACCCTGTCCGCCAGGCGGTCCAGCGCCGCACTGTCCAGCGTCGGCGTTTCGAAGCGTTCAAGCACCTGCGGGCGCATCGCCGCCATCGACTTGTTGTAGGCCGGGTCGTAATGATCCGCCGCCAGCGAGCGGCACAATGCCCTTCGCTCGCCCGCCAGGATCATCTTGTCCCAGGCATCGACCATCGCATGCCCCCGGTGATAGCGCAGCGGGGCAAGCTGGGTTTGCAGCCGGGCGCTGTCGGACAGGATGTCGTCATAGGCCTGGTCAAGATAGGCGGCGCGTGCCTCGATCGGGGCGGAAACCTCGACCCAGGGCGCGACCTTCATGGCATCCCACAGGGAAGGCGGCAGGTTGATCTGGCCGATCTTGCTGCTTTCAGCCTCGACAATGACGGGCCTGGCGGGATCAAGCGCGGCCATCTGCCCGGCAAGCGCGCTTTCGAAGGCCTTCTGGCTGGGCTGCCCGCCCGGCATCGCCCCCAGAAGCGAGCCGCGATGCCGCGCCAGTCCTTCCAGGTCGATCACCTGCACCCCGCGCGCGGCGAGCCTGGGCAGAAGCGCCGTCTTCGCGGTGCCGGTATACCCGCCAAGCTGCAGGAAACGCATGTGAATCGGTTCATCGTACAGCGCCTGGGTGACCAACCGCCGATAGCTTTTGTACCCGCCCTGCACGGCCTCGGCCCGCCAGCCGATCTGTTGCAGCATCCAGGCGAAGGATCCGGACCGCTGCCCGCCTCTCCAGCAATAGACCAGCGGTCGCCAGCCCCCGTCATGCGCTGCCAGAGGGCCCTCGATATGGGCCGAGGCATTGCGGAACACCAGCGCCGCCCCGATCTTGCGCGCAAGAAAGGGGCTTTGCTGCTTGTAGATCGTGCCCACGCGGGCCCGTTCCTCGTTGTCGAGAACAGGCAGATTGATCGCGCCGGGAAGATGATCCTCGGCGAATTCGGCGGGGCTGCGAACATCGATGACGCTGTCGAAACCATGCGAAAGGATGCCCGAGAGGGAAGCGAAGCTGCGTGCCATGGCCGCAGACCTACCCCGGAGCGCCGCCGTGTGAAAGCGCCATCGCCCGCGCCCGCAGGGATGTGAATTTTTCCTGCAAAATGCTCTGGACACCGCTGCGCGCCTCGGCTATCCCCGCCGCACCCCAAGGGCGCTGCCCTTGAACCCGTGCCCGGGTAGCTCAGGGGTAGAGCAGTGGATTGAAAATCCTCGTGTCG
>CAXICP010000127.1:0-8313 GCA_964022595.1 uncultured Salipiger sp. | reverse complement strand
CGATCTGTACCCCGCGCAGCTGTCGGGCGGGCAGCAGCAGCGCCTTGCCATCGCGCAGGCGCTGATGATGAACCCCAAGGTGCTGCTGCTGGATGAACCTTTCGGCGCGCTGGATCCCGGCACGCGCCGCGCCATGCACCAGCTTGTGCTGGGGCTGTGGGCCGAACACCGCATGACGGTGGTGATGATCACCCATGACCTGTCCGAGGCCTTTCACCTGGGCACCCGTGTCATCGCCGTGGAAAAGCGCCGCACCGATCCGCATGCGCCCCACCGCTACGGGTCCGTCATCACCACCGATCTGGATGCCAAACCCCGGCTTGCGCGGCGCCTGTCGCGCGAAACCGCCTGATCCCACTGCAAGGAGGCCAGAAATGACCGACAAACGCTTTCACCTCGCCTGGTTCATGAACTTCACCCCCGACGAGTGGCGCGCGCCCTTCGGCCAGGGCGGCTATCCGTGGGACGGGCAGTTCTACGTGGAAATGGCCCAGACGCTGGAACGCGCCTGCTTTGACTTCCTGATGATCGAGGACAAGCTGATGGTGCCCGAAACCTTCGGGTCCGACCGCAAGTATTCGCTGGCCAACGGCATGATGGCGCCCAAACACGACCCCGCCCCGCTGGCGGTGGCGATGGGCATGGCGACCAGCAAGATCGGCGTCGTGGCGACCATGTCGACCATGGCCTATCCGCCCTTCATGCTGGCGCGGCTGTCATCGACGATCGACAGCCTGACCAAGGGGCGGTTCGGCTGGAACGTGGTCACCTCGGCCGAGGATCTGGCCGCGCAGAATTTCGGCATGGACAAGCTGCCGCCGCGCGAACAGCGCTACGAGATGGCGGATGAATACATCGACGTGGTCAACAAGCTGTTCGACAGCTGGGATGCGGATGCGGTGGTGCTGGATCGCGAAAACGGCGTCTATGCCGACAGCGCCAAGGTGCGGACCATCGACCACGAGGGCAAGTATTACAAGGTGCGCGGCCCGCTCAACACCGTGCCCTCGCCCCAGCACCGCCCGGTCTACGTGCAGGCGGGCGCCTCGCCGCGCGGGCGCGATTTCGCGGCCCGTCACGCCGATGCCATCGTGTCCGTGGCCAACGGGGTCGAGGGGATGAAGGCGTTTCGCGATGACATCCGCGCGCGCGCAACGGCGATGGGGCGCGACCCCGACGAGATCAAGGTGTTCTTCTGCATCACGCCCACGCTGGGCGAAACCGAAGAGGACGCGCAGGCGAAATACATCCGCGAAACCACGTCGGACCATTTCTGCAACGATGTGCTGGCGTCGATTTCCGCCATCACCGAAATCGACTTTTCACAATACGACCTGGATCAGCCCCTGCCCGAAAAGCTGGTGACCAACGGCGAAAGCGGCACGCTGGACAAGTTCCAGCAATGGGGCAGCGGCAAGACCCTGCGCGAGCTTGCCGCGGCGCAGGGCGGCGGCCTTGTGTCGTCGCTTGAACTGATCGGCACGCCCGCATCCGTGGCCGACAAGATGGGCGAGGCGATGGCCGAGGTCGGCGGCGACGGTTTCCTGCTGACCACGCCGGTGCTGCGCGTGGGGCGCCGTTACCTTGTGGAAATCGCCGACGGGCTGGTGCCCGAACTGCAACGCCGCGGGCTGGTGCGCACCGAATATGCCCACCAGTTGCTGCGCGACAACCTGACCGATTTCTGAAGCCTGGGGGCGGGCCTGTCCCGCCCCCGTTCCCGGGATGCCATCCACATGACCATAGAACTGATTTCAGGAAACCCCGCCCCCGGCGGGCGCACCAGCCAGCTTGCGCTTGATCTTGGCAGGGCGCTTGGCGCGCTGCTGGACGATGCCGCCCCGGCGCATGTGACCGAACTTGCCCCGGTGGCGCCGAAGCTTTTCGGCTGGGGCGACCCCGACGTGGCCGCTCTCAAGGCGCGGGTTCTGGGCGCGGATGTGGTGGTGATCGCCACGCCCACCTACAAGGCCGCGATGACCGGCCTGCTCAAAAGCTTTCTTGACCAGTTCAAGGCCGGCGAGCTTTTCGGGCAGGTGGTGATCCCGGTGTTCACCGGCGGATCAAGCGCGCATTCGCTGGCGCCCGATTTCACGCTGCGCCCGGTGCTGCAGGAACTTGGCGCATCCATGCCCACGTCCAGCCTATACGTCGTAAGCAGCCAGCTGGACGGGCCGAACACGGCGGCCGCCGACTTTGTCGAGCGCGAAAGATACCGCCTGCTGGGCGCCGCCCACGGACAGGCGCTTGCGGCGCGCGACCGGGCGGCGGGCTGACCCCTCCGCCCGCCGCGCGCGTCAATCCAGCGCGATGATGCCCGCGGCGTTGAAGCTGAAGTCCAGCTCGTCGCCGGGCCGGGGCGGTTCGCGCCCGGTGCGGTTGAATGTGTCCAGCAGGATCGGTGCATCGCCCAGCCGCGTTTCCACCCGGATCACCGAGCCAAGGAACTGCACCGCCTCGACCGGGCCGCGAAAGCTGACGTCATGGCCCGGCGCGGCGCCGATGCTGATCGCCTCGGGGCGCAGCGCAAGCGCGACCGGCCCCGGCGCCAGCGCGCGCCCGGTGGCAAAATCCAGCCCCCCCACGCGCACCCGGCCCTGCGCGCCATCGGTGACCTGCGCATCCAGCACGTTAAGCCGCCCGACGAATTCGGCCACGAAGCGGTTGGCGGGCTGCGAATAGATCTCGTGCGGGGCGCCGATCTGCTGGGCCATGCCGCCATGCATCACCACGATGCGGTCGGACATGCTGAGCGCCTCTTCCTGGTCATGGGTGACAAAGACCGTGGTGATGCCAAGGCGTTTCTGGATCTCGCGGATTT
Source organism: uncultured Salipiger sp. (assembly GCA_964022595.1). GTDB lineage: Bacteria > Pseudomonadota > Alphaproteobacteria > Rhodobacterales > Rhodobacteraceae > Salipiger. The sequence goes on along the minus strand of CAXICP010000127.1, from coordinate 5,492 downwards.
CCTCGCGCAGGGACACGCGGATCTTGGCATCCAGCGCCGACAGCGGTTCATCCAGCAACAGCACCTGCGGCTGCACCGCCAGCGCGCGGGCCAGCGCGACCCGCTGCTGCTGCCCGCCGGACAGCTGGAACGGGTAGCGCTTGCCGAAATCCCCCAGGCCCACCAGCGACAACATCTCGGCCACGCGGGCGGTGCTTTGCGCCTTGCCCACGCCCTTGACCCGCAGCCCGAAGGCGACGTTCTGCGCCACGGTCAGGTTGGGAAACAGCGCGTAGGACTGGAACACCATGCCCACGTTGCGCTGGTTGGGGCGCTTGCGGGTCACATCGTCGGGGCCCACGCGGATGGTGCCGTGCGATGGCGCCTCAAAGCCCGCGATCATGCGCAGCACCGTGGTCTTGCCGCAGCCCGACGGGCCCAGCAACGAGACGAATTCGCCCTGCTCGATCTGCAGATCGAAATTCCGGACGACCTGCGTGGACCCGAAGGACTTGCGCAGCTGATCGAGTTGAAGAAAGGACATCAGGACCTCTTGGCGCGCGATTGCGGCGTCATGCGGCTGGCAAGCTGCATCAGGCCGATGCAGAACCAGGTGATGGTAAAGGCGATCACGGCCAGCGCCGCCGGTTCATAGGCGCGGTTGGCGCCGATCAGCTGCATGTAGGGGCCAAAGGCGGGCCGGTTCAGCAGCGCGGCCAGCACGAATTCCCCGATCACGATGGCAAAGGTGACAAAGGCCCCCGACATCACCGCGATCAGCACATTGGGCAGGATGATGCGCCCGATGATGGTGGCCCAGCCCGCGCCAAGGCTTTGCGCCGCCTCGGTCAGGGTGCGCACGTCGATGGTGCGCAGGCCCGTGTCGACGGCGCGGTACATGTAGGGCAGCGACAGCGTGACATAGCCGAACATCAGCAGCAGGTTGGTGCCCATCGTCGTGCCTGTCATCGGCAGGAACGACGATGTGTTGTAAAGCCGGATATAGCCGAAGACGACCACGATCGGCGGGATCACCAGCGGCAACAGCGTGATGAATTCGACCAGGGGGCGCAGGCGCGGGTATTTCAGCCGCACCCAGTAGGCGGTGGGCACCACCAGCAGCATGCCCACAAGGATGGTGAACAGCGCCATCACTACCGAATAGCCGAAGGTTTCGCGAAACTGCGCATCCTCGAACACCCAGACATAGGCATCCAGCGAATATTCCCCGCGCCGCTTGCGCAGCGAGAATTCCAGCGTGCCGATCAGCGGCAGCGCGAAATAGGCAAAGCCCAGCAGAAAGGCGATCCAGGACCACAGCTTGGGCTTCATACCGTCCACCTTTCGGTCTTGGCGCGCAGCCAGACATACAGCCCGTTGGCGATGCCGGTGACCACGATCATGCCGAAGGCCAGCGCATAGCCCAGGTGGGGGTCCTGCAACACGTCGCCGCGGATCTGGGCGAACAGCACGATTGGCACGATCGACAGCGACGATCCGGTCAGCGCATAGGCCGTCGCCACCGCGCCAAAGGCGTTGGCGAACAGCAGCGCAAAGGTGCCCAGCAGCGTCGGCGTCAGGATCGGCAGCGCCACCATGCGCCAGTATTGCGCGCCGCTGGCTCCAAGGATGTCCGACGCCTCGCGCCATTCACGGCGCAGCCCGTCCAGCGCGGGCGTGACGATCAGCACCATCAGCGGGATCTGGAAGAACAGGTAGACCAGCGTCAGCCCCCAGAAGCTGAGCAGGTTGAACCCCATGCTGTAGATGTTCAGCCCGAACCATTCGCGCAGCAGCACGGTGACCAGCCCCACCCGCCCCAGCGTGGCGATAAAGGCAAAGGACAACGGCACGCCGGCGAAATTCGATGCGACCCCGGAAAAGGTCATCACCGGCCCGCGCAGCCATCCGGGCAGGTTGCCCAGCGTCACGGCGGCGGCGATGGCGAACCCGATCAGGCAGCCAAACAGGGCGGTGGCGAACGAGATCCGGATCGAAATCCAGTAGGCCGACAGGATCGACGGCTGGAACAGGTTGACGATGTTCTGCAAGGTCGGCGTGCCGTCTGCGGTCTGGAACGCGCCGATCACGATGTTCATCGTCGGCAGGATCAGGAACAGCAGCGCGAACAGCGCGAACGGCAGCAGGCCAAGCCAGCCAAGCGGAAAGGCCAGCCTGCGGGCGGGGGTATCGGGGGGTGCGCTCATGCGGGGTGCGCCCCGCCCGGCAACCGCCGGACGGGGCGAAGCGCCTTACTGGACGGCCGCGCCGACGACGCTGTCCCACCCGGCGGTGACGGCTTCCTTGTTGGCCGCCTGCTCGTCAAGGCTGGGGAACACCGCCTGTTCGTAGGATTCCGCCGGGGGCAGCGCGTCCAGCATTTCCTGCGGGATGGCGCCCTTGGCGGCCAGGTCGTTGAAGCGGATCGGGTGGCAGTAGCCTTCCAGCCAGCCCAGCTGGCCCTCGTCGGAATAAAGGTATTCCATCCACAGCTTGGCGGCGTCGGGATGGGGCGCATAGGCGCTGATCGCCTGCACATAGACCCCGGCGACCACGCCCGATGCGGGCACCACGACTTCAAGCGGGGGGTTGCCTTCAAGCGTGTCGCGCCATGCAAGGCCGTTGTAATCCCACGCGATGACGATCGGCGTCGCGCCCTGCGCCAACGTGCCGGCCTTGCCGATGACGGGCACGAAATTGCCGGCCTCGTTGAGCTTGCTGAAGAATTCCAGCCCCGCCTCGCCCGATGCGGTGCCCGGCTCGCCGCCCATCGCCATGCCGGCGGCCATCACCGCAAGGATCGCCTGGTTGGACGCGCGCGGATCGCCCGCCAGCGCCACCGCGTTGGCATATTCGGGCTTGAGCAGGTCTTCCCAGTCCTGGGGCACGTTGTCGACCAGATCGGTGTTCACCACGAAGGACAGCACGCCGTAGTAATCGCCATACCAATGGCCATCGGCATCCTTGGCGCTGTCGGGGATCGTGTCCCAGGTCGACACCTTGTAATCCATGGTCAGGCCTTCGTCCTTGGCCTGCGGGCCGAAGGCAAAGCCCACGTCCAGCACGTCGGGCGCCTGCGGGCCGGTGTTGCCCTGGTTGGCGCGCACCGCTTCCAGCTCGTCGGCGGACCCGGCATCGGGGTTCAGTTCGTTGACGTCGATGTCAGGGTATTTTTCCTTGAACCCGGCGATCACGTCGCCATAGCCGCACCAGCTGTGCGGCAGCGCGATGGTCGACAGCATGCCGTCTTCGTTGGCGGCGGCGATCATCGCGTCCATGTCCTGGGCGATGGCCGGCGTGCCACCGACGATCACGGCCATGGCCGTCGCCTTGAGAATCGACTTCGTTTTCATGAATTTTCCCCCTGAGGAATTGCGTTCGGGAACAAGTCGGCAGAGCCCCTCTTTTGCGTCCGGGGGGTGGCCGTGCGGGAACAGTGGTATTGATCGGCCACTCAACGCAAGAGATTTTTCCCCGCCGCGCCCTGTGCTTGCCGGTTTCGGCCCCGCCTGCCCCGTGGCGCGCCATTTCGGTTGTGTACGTGCAAGGCGCAGCGGCGCGGGATCAGGCGCGCCGGTACATGTAGGTGGTGGCATCGCACCGCGCGCTGCCGTCGGGGGCAAGCGCAAAGCCGGGGATTTCGCCCGCAACCTTGAAGCCGCAGGCGGCATAAAGAGGCTGCGCCGCATCGCCCGAGCGGGTGTCAAGCGTGACAAGCGTTCGCCCCTCGGCGGCGGCGCGGGCCAGCAGCGCCTGCATCAGCGCCCGCGCGATCCCGCGCCGGCGGTGCGACGGGCGCACCAGCAGCTTGCAGACCTCGGCCCGGTGGCGCTGGTTCGGCATCATGTCCAGATCAAGCTGCACCGTGCCCACCGCCCTTGGCCCGTCATAGGCCGCCCACAGCACCCGGCCCCCGCCCGCCACCGCCGGCAGCACCGCGCCGCGAAAGAACGCCTCGGCCTCGGGCGGGGAAAACGGCATGACGAAGCCGACGCTGGCGCCATCGGCGACGCAGGCGTGCAGGATGTCGCCAAGGTCGGCCAGCTGCGCCCGGGCCTGATCCGCATCCAGTTCGCGGATCATGGCGTGACAAGCACAAGCAGGTACTTGGCCCCTTTTTCGGCGGGGGTTTCAAACACCGACGCCCCCGCCAGCCGGTAGCGCAGCGCATCGCCCGAGCGCAGGCTGTGGCTTGTCCCGTCCAGCGTCACGGTCAGCCGCCCGCTTTGCATCACAAGATGATGTTCCAGGTCGGGCACGGGCGGCGCGTCGTAGGCGATGCGGCTGGCAGGTTCCAGCCGGCATTCGATGACCTCACCCGCCAACGCGGCATTGCCCGGCGAGGCGACCCGCCGCTGAAAGCCGCCATCGGTCCAGACCGGCTGGTCGGCCTTGCGCACATGCGGGGTGAACCCATCCTCGACCATGGCCAGAAGCCGTGACATCGTCATGCCATAGGCGGTGCACAGCTTGCCAAGCACCTCGGCGGTGGGGCTGACCTCGGCCTTTTCCAGGCGCGAGAGCGCGGCGCGGCTGACACCGCTGGCCTGCGCCAGCTGGTCCAGCGTCAGGCCCCGGTCGGCGCGCAGCTGCGCAAGCCGCGCGGACAGGCGCGGGGTCAGCGGATCGGTTGCGGGCGGCTCGCTTGCGGGGGCATCGGTCATGGCGTAATTCCGGGATTAATTCTCGATATCGGGATTATTGCCGGTTTCAAGCGGACGCGCAACACCGGCCCTGCCCCGGTGCGCCATCGCCGGGTGGCGAGAATTTTCCGCAAGCGCCGGAAGGGGGCTTTGACACTCGGGCCGGGTCTGGGTAGGCTTGGCGAAAGTTTAACACTAAACTAGTTGGGGAGGAATCGCATGGCCGCCCGGAAACCAAGCGCCAAGCCGAATGTCTCTCCTGATGAGCTGCGGCAATACTACCGCGACATGCTGCTGATCCGCCGCTTCGAAGAGAAGGCCGGACAGCTTTATGGCATGGGGCTTATCGGGGGCTTTTGTCACCTGTATATCGGCCAGGAAGCCGTTGTCGTCGGCCTTGAAGCCGCTGCAAGCGAAGGGGACAAGCGCGTCACCTCGTACCGCGATCACGGCCACATGCTGGCCTGCGGCATGGACCCCAACGGCGTCATGGCCGAGCTGACCGGCCGCGAAGGCGGCTACAGCAAGGGCAAGGGCGGCTCGATGCACATGTTCAGCCGTGAAAAGCATTTCTACGGCGGGCACGGCATCGTCGGCGCGCAGGTGCCGATCGGCGCGGGCCTTGCCTTTGCCGACAAGTACCTTGGCAACGACCGCGTGACATTCGCCTACTTCGGCGACGGCGCCGCCAACCAGGGCCAGGTCTACGAGACCTTCAACATGGCCTCGATCTGGAAGCTGCCGGTGGTTTTCGTCATCGAAAACAACCAGTACGCCATGGGCACATCGCAGAAGCGGTCGACCAGCGGCGAAGATATCTACACCCGCGGCGCCCCCTTCGGCATCCCGGGCGAGCTGGTCGACGGCATG
>CAXICP010000126.1:0-8317 GCA_964022595.1 uncultured Salipiger sp. | reverse complement strand
CAGTCGCAGCGCAACAAAAATTCAAGTGATCGCGCAACACGGTTCTATTATTGCGCTGTCATTTTTGCAAGCGGCCGGATTCCGCCCGTGTTATCAGCGGCTCATGGACAGTTTGCTTACCCTCGTCGCCCCGCCCCTGCTTGCCCTTTCCTTTGCCGTCGCAGCATTGGCGGGGCTGGTGAAGGGCATGGTCGGCTTTGCCATGCCGATGATCCTGATTTCGGGGCTGTCGAGCTTTCTTTCGCCGGAACTGGCGCTTGCGGGGCTGATTCTGCCCGCGCTGGTCAGCAACGCCATCCAGGCGCTGCAACAGGGCTGGCGGGCGGCGCTGGCGTCGGTGCGGCGCTTCGCAGCGTTCCTGATCGTGGGGCTGGTGTGCCTGTTGCTGTCATCGCAGCTGGTGCGGGTGCTGCCCGCCAACGTGCTGCTGGGGATGATCGGCGCGCCGGTGACGTTGTTCTGCGTGATGCAGCTGGCAGGGTGGAAGCCGCATCTGCAAGGCGGGCCCAGCCGCTGGCTGGAAATCGCGGTGGGCGCGGTCGCCGGCTTCATCGGCGGGCTGTCGGGGGTGTGGGGGCCGCCCGTGGTGGCCTATCTGACCGCCATCGACACCGAAAAGCGCGAACAGGTGCGGGTGCAGGGGGTGATCTACGGGCTGGGCGCGGTGGCGCTGACCGGGGCGCATGTGACCTCGGGCGTGCTGAACGCGGAAACCGTCAAGTTTTCCGCCCTGCTGCTGGTTCCCGGCCTGCTGGGCATGTGGCTGGGCATGAAGGTGCACGACCGTATCGATCAGGCCGCGTTCCGCCGCATGACCCTGTGGGTGCTGCTGATCGCCGGGCTGAACCTGCTGCGCCGGGCCTTGATGGGCTAAGGGCGCGGATCGTCCAGATCGCACGCAAAGCGGGGCGGCATGAGCGATTGCTGGAACCACTGCACGAAATTGTAGATCGAGAACACCGGCAGCCCGGTGACCCGCCGCAGGTCGGCGGCATAGGGCGTCATGTTGGTGCATTCCAGCACAATGGCGCCCAGTTCGGGATGGGCGGCGTGAAAGGCCCGCGCCGCGTCGATCATGTCGCTCCGGCAGGCGGCAAAGTCGATTTCCGGCTCGTCGTTCAGGATGGCCCGGGTGAATTCGCGCCCCGCCTCAAGGCCCCAGACGGGCGTATCCGGGGCCACGTTCGCCGCCGCCAGATGCTGGGGCGTCAGGGTGGATTTGGAAATCGTCAGGATGCCCGCCCGCCGGCCCGGCGGCAGCATCGCCTGCACCATGGGCACCTGCATCAGCGACGATGTCGCCACCGGCACCGGCACGGCGCGCGCCACCTGGTCCTGCACGATGGCGAGAAAGCCGCAATTGGTGGTGATGCCGTCGCAGCCATGCGCCACGAGGTCCAGCGCCTGCGCGATGAACAGATCCGCCAGCGCCCGCGCGTCGTGGCGCACCACCCTGTCGGGGGTGGCGCTGCGCACGATGCGGTACTGCACCGGGAACGGCCATGTCAGCGCGTTCCCCATGTCTCCGGGGATGCGGGGAAAGCGCGTTTCCAGCATGAGAATGCCAAGGGTCGCGCCAAAGACGGTCTTGCCGCCGCGGGCCGTGTGCATGGGGGCCAAGCCTTTCGTGATGGTCCCGGCAGAACGCCCCCGGCCCGCGGTCTTGTCAATGGGGCGCGGCGCTAGAAGGCCTGCGCCGCCACCACCGCGCGCTTCCATGCCGCGTATTTGGCTTCACGGGTGGCTTCGTCCATCGCCGGTTCGAACTGGCGTTCCAGCTTCCACATGTCGGCGAACCCGGCCATGTCCGGGTAGATGCCCGCGCGCTGGCCGGCAAGCCAGGCGGCGCCCATGGCGGTGGTTTCCAGCACCTTGGGGCGGTCCACCGCCGCGCCGGTGATGTCGGCCAGGAACTGCATGGCGAAATCCGACGCGCTCATCCCGCCATCGACCCGCAGCGTGGGATCATCCGCATCAGGGGACCAGTCGGCGTGCATCGCCTCAAGCAGGTCGCGGGTCTGGTAGCCCACCGATTCCAGCGCGGCGCGCGCCATTTCCGCCGGCCCGCTGGCGCGGGTGATGCCGAAGATGGCGCCGCGGCATTCGGCATTCCAGTAGGGCGCCCCAAGGCCGGTGAAGGCGGGCACCATGACCAGCGATTGCGAGGCATCGGCGCTGTGGGCAAGCGCCTGGCTTTCCCCGGCGCTGCGGATGATCTGCAAGCCGTCGCGCAGCCATTGCACGACCGCCCCGGCGATGAAGATCGACCCCTCCAGCGCGTAGGTCCGCTTGCCGTCCAGCTGATAGGCGATGGTCGACAGAAGCCGGTTCTTCGACGTCACCAGTTCATCCCCGGTGTTGAGCAGCGCGAAACAGCCCGTCCCGTAGGTGGATTTAAGCATCCCCGGCCCGAAACAGGCCTGCCCGATGGTGGCCGCCTGCTGATCGCCCGCAATCCCCAGGATCGGGATCTCGGCCCCGAACAGGTCGGCCCGCGCCATGCCGAAATCGGCGGCGCAGTCGTGGACTTCGGGCAGCATCGACATCGGAATGCCCAGCATGTCGCACATGGTCGACGACCAGCAGCCCTTGCGGATGTCGTACAGCATGGTGCGCGCGGCGTTGGTGGCATCGGTCACATGGGCGTGGCCTTCGGTCAGGTTCCACACCAGCCAGGAATCCACCGTGCCAAAGGCCAGCTCGCCCGCTTCGGCACGGGCGCGCGCGCCGTCCACATGATCCAGGATCCACGCTACCTTGGTGGCCGAGAAATACGGATCGAGCAGCAGGCCGGTCTTGCGCGTGACCGTGTCCTCATGCCCCTCGGCCTTGAGCTTCTTGCAGAAATCCGACGTGCGGCGGTCCTGCCAGACGATGGCGTTGTGGATCGGGCGGCCGGTCTTGCGATCCCACACCACCGTGGTTTCGCGCTGGTTGGTGATGCCGATGGCGGCGATGTCGCGTGCCTTGACCCCGTGCTTTTCCATCACGCCGCGACAGGTGGCGGCGGTGCTGGTCCACAGGTCCATGCAATCATGTTCGACCCAGCCGCTGTCGGGGTAATGCTGGGCGAATTCCTCCTGGCTGACGGCGGCGATGCGCAGATCCTTGTCGAACAGGATCGCCCGGCTGGACGTGGTGCCCTGGTCGATGGCAAGTATGTAGGTCATGTGTCCCCTCCCTTGGTTTGGCTCAGCCCCGGGCGCGCCGGGCGTCCATGTAGCGTTCAAGCCGCGCCGCGCCCTCGGGCTGGATCGTCAGGCCCAGCTTGGTGCGTCGCCACAGCACGTCATCGGGAACGCGGGCGTATTCGCGCGCCATGAGCCAGTCGACCTCGGCCCCGGTCAGCGTGGCGCCGAAATCTTCGCCAAGGGCGTCGGCGCTGGCCGCCTGCCCCAGGATCTTGCGCGCATCGGTGCCGTAGGTGCGCACAAGGCGCGTGGCCCAGCGGTCATCCAGGAACGGATGCGCGCCCCGCAGCGAGGCGATCAGCGCGGCGGCCCCGTCGACCGGGAAATCGCCGCCCGGCATGGCGGCGCCGGCGGTCCAGCGTTCGGTGCTGCGCCCCAGCGCGCCGTCGATCCGGTCCAGCGCGCTTTCGGCAAGGCGGCGATAGGTGGTGATCTTGCCGCCGAAGACGTTCAGCATGGGCGCGCCGCCCGCCTCATCGACCTTGAGCGTGTAATCCCGCGTCGCCGCCGTGGCGCTGCTGGCGCCGTCGTCGTAAAGCGGGCGCACCCCGGAATAGGTCCACACCACGTCGTCGGCGGTGATGTCGCGCTTGAAGTAATGGTTGGCGAAATCGATCAGGTAGGCTTGTTCCTCGGGCGTGCAAAAGGGCTTGTCGCCGGGGCTTTCGTGTTCGGCATCGGTGGTGCCGATCAGGGTGAAATCCTGCTCATAGGGAATGGCGAAGATGATCCGCCCGTCGGTGCCCTGGAAGAAATAGCACTTGTCGTGATCGTAAAGCCGGCGCGTCACGATATGCGATCCGCGCACCAGCCGCACGCCTTCGCGCAGGTTCAGCCGCACCTTTTCATGGATGATGTCGCCCACCCACGGCCCGCCCGCGTTGATCAGCATGCGGGCGTGATGCGTGGCGGTGGCGCCGGTTTCGGTGTCCTGCACATCGATCCGCCACTGGCCGTTTTCGCGCGCCGCCGACACCACCTTGGTGCGGGTCAGGATGCGCGCGCCGCGCGCTTCGGCGTCGCGCGCGTTCAGCACCACAAGGCGCGAATCCTGCACCCAGGCATCGGAATATTCATAGGCGGTTTCGAACTTGTCATCCAGCGGGGCGCCCTCGGGGGCGGTGGTCAGATCAAGCCGCGCGGTCCCCGGCAGGATCTTGCGCTTGCCCAGATCCAGATGGTCGTACATGAACAGCCCCAGCCGGATCAGCCAGGCCGGGCGGCGCCCCTTCATCCACGGCATCACCCCGGACAGCAGTTTCGACGTGGGCGTGTCGTTTTCGAACCGCATCGACGGGTGATAGGGCAGCACGAACCGCATGGGCCAGGCGATATGCGGCATGGCCCGCAGCAGCACCTCGCGTTCGGCCAGCGCCTCGTGCACCAGGCGGAATTCGAAATATTCCAGGTAGCGCAGACCGCCGTGGAACAGCTTGGTCGATGCCGATGACGTGGCCGAGGCCAGATCGTTCATCTCGGCCAGTGTCACGGAATATCCCCGCCCCACCGCATCGCGGGCGATGCCGCAGCCGTTGATGCCGCCGCCGATGATGAAAAGATCGCTCGGCTCTGTCGGTTGGCCCTGCACGAGCGCCTCCTGTTCGTTGCGTCGCCTTCTTGATGCCAAGCCCGCGCGCATGTCACAACCGTGCAGGGCGCATCAAGGCATGATCGTGCCCCTACCTAGCCCGGAGCGCATCACAATCGACCCCTGGCCGCGACCGGGGCGGCCCGGGCGTTGTTCTTGACACTCGGGGGCCTGCCGCCCATGAAGCCGGGGCGCATTTCGCGCCGATACTGCATGAATTCAGGGGCTGAGCTTCATGGCGAAAGAGAAGGAAACGGGCGGCATCCTGGAGACGATCAAGACAATCGTCTACGCGCTGCTCATTGCGGGCATCTTCCGGACGCTGTTCTTCCAGCCCTTCTGGATCCCGTCGGGGTCGATGAAGGACACACTGCTGATCGGCGACTTCCTGTTCGTCAACAAGATGAGCTACGGCTATTCCTACGCCTCGTGCCCGTCGGTGCGGCTGCCGCAGGTGGGCATCGACATCGACGCCACCGACCTGTGCGGCTGGATGGGCGAAGACGGGCGGCTGTTCGGGTCCGAGCCGCAGCGCGGCGACATCGCGGTGTTCCGCCACCCGGTGCACGGCACCGATTTCATCAAGCGGGTGATCGGCCTGCCGGGTGATCGCATCCAGGTGCGCGAGGGGCTGCTGTACATCAACGATGAACCGGTGCAGGTCGAACCCGCCGGCATTTTCGCCGAAACCGCCGAACCGCAGGGCCCGCAGCGGCTGCGCCCGCGCTGTGCCAACGGCCCCGTCGGCACCGGCGGCGTGTGCGAAAAGGAACGGTTCACCGAAACCCTGCCCGGCGGCGTCAGCCTCGACATCCTGAACATCGCGATGCAGGGGTCGGCCAACACCCGCGTCTACACCGTGCCGGCCGGTCACTATTTCATGATGGGCGACAACCGCGACAATTCCTCGGACAGCCGCGTGCCCAATGCCGCGGGCGGCGTCGGCTTCGTGCCGATCGAGAATTTCATCGGCAAGGCCAGCCGCGTCGTGTTCTCGTCCGCCGGCAGCTCGATGCTGTATTTCTGGACCTGGCGCGCCGACCGGTTCTTCCACAAGCTGCAATGAAACGGTCCGCCGAAATCGCCGCGCTCGAAGAGCGCCTTGGCCACAGCTTCCGCAGCCCCGAACGCCTGCGCCGGGCGCTGACCCATTCTTCCATGTCCTCGCCCGGGCGCGAGGACAACCAGCGCCTTGAATTCCTTGGCGACCGGGTGCTTGGCCTTGTCATGGCCGAGGCGCTGCTGGGGTCCGACCGCCACGCGTCCGAGGGGCTTCTGGCGCCGCGCTTCAACGCGCTGGTGCGCAAGGAAACCTGCGCCGAGGTCGCCCGCGAGGTCGATCTGGGCGCCGCGCTGAAACTGGGCCGGTCCGAGATGATGTCGGGCGGGCGGCGCAAGATGGCGCTGCTGGGCGATGCGATGGAAGCGGTGATCGCCGCCGTCTACCTGGATGCCGGGTTCGAAGCCGCCAAGACCATGGTCCTGCGCCTGTGGGGCGACCGCATCAGCCAGGTGGAAGAAGACGCGCGCGACCCCAAGACCTCGCTTCAGGAATGGGCGCAGGCGCGCGGCATGCAGCCGCCCGCCTATGTCGAAGTGTCGCGTTCGGGCCCCGATCACGCGCCGGTCTTCACCATCGAGGCGCGGCTTTCCAGCGGCGAAACCGCCCGCGCCACCGCCGGCGCCAAGCGCAAGGCCGAACAGCAGGCCGCCGAGGCGCTGCTGGCGAAGGTCACCGGTGACTGACGCACGGCTGACGGGCAATGCCGCCGGCGCGCTGTTCATGTGCGCGTCGATGTTCCTGTTCGCGGTCGAGGACGCGCTGTTCAAATCCGTCGCCCCCGCGCTGCCCCCGGGCGAGGCGACGCTGATCTTCGGCGCCACCGCCACCGCGCTTTACGTCCTGCTGACCCTGCGCGCGCGCGAACCCGTGCTGCACCCGGCGTTCCTGCGCCCGACGCTGATGGCGCGGACCTTCTTCGAAATCGTGGGGCGGCTTTTCTTCGCGCTGGCGCTGGCCTGGACGCCGCTGTCGGTGACAGCTCCGCTCCTGCAGGCGGCCCCGCTGGTGGTCACCGCCGGCGCGGCGCTGTTGCTGAACGAACGCGTCGGCGCGGCCCGCTGGGCGGCGATGGCGGTCGGCTTCGCCGGCGTGCTGCTGATCCTGCGCCCCACGCCGGATGCGTTTCGCATGGATGCGCTGCTGGCGGTGGCGGGGATGATCGGCTTTGCCGTGCGAGATCTGTTCACGCGGGCCAGCCCTCCGGCGGTGTCGGCCAACCAGCTTGGGGTGATCGGCTGTTCGGTGATCATCGTCGCGGGGCTGATCATGCTGCCCTTCGATCCCGCCCCGCCCCGCCTGCCCACCGCCCCGGAACTGGGGCGGCTGTGCCTGACGGGGCTGGTGGGGGCCGCCGCCTACTTCGCGTTGACCAAGGCCATGCGCGCGGGCGACGTGTCGGTGATCGCGCCCTTCCGGTATTCGCGGCTTTTGGTGGCGCTGGTCTTTGCGTTCTTCTTTTTCGACGAACGCCCCGATCTGTGGACGCTGGCCGGGGGCCTGCTGATCGTTTCCAGCGGGCTTTATACCCTGGCGCGGGCGCGCTGACCTACCGGGGCTTGCAGATCACCTCGATCGCGTTGCCGTTGCCCGGCGCGGCCATGGCGCTGTCCGCGGCGCGGATCGCCGCGCGGTTCTTTTGTTCCCACGAACGGGCCTGCCGGTCGCAATCGCTGCGCGGCATGCCGCCTTCGGTGCCCCGGATGGGATAGGCGGTATAGCTGCCGTCGATCTGCCGGGCCTGGATCGTCGGCACGAACAATTCCTGGGCCCGGGCTGCGCCTGCAATCACCATCGCCGCCATCGCTGTCGTCATGAAAAACTTCATTCCCACGCTCCTTTCGCGCAAGCCAATGCGGCCGATGCTACGCCACTCAACGTGGCGCGGGTCGAGCCGTTCCTGTAGATATGGCGTCGGCGAGGGAAAAGAAGTATGGGCTGACGGATCATTGATCAACGGACCGCTTACATGACCGACACCGCACCGACCCGCGCAGGCTTTGTCGCGCTAATCGGCGAGCCGAACGCCGGCAAGTCGACCCTTACCAACCGGATGGTCGGCGCCAAGGTGTCGATCGTCACCCACAAGGTGCAGACCACCCGCGCCCGCATTCGCGGCGTCGCGATGGAAGGTCAGTCTCAGCTGATCTTCGTCGACACGCCGGGCCTGTTCAAGCCGCGCCGCCGTCTGGACCGCGCGATGGTCAAGGCAGCCTGGGGCGGGGCGGCGGATGCCGACATCACCGTGCTTCTTGTCGAGGCGCATCGCGGGGTGACCGACGGGGTCAAGGCGATCCTGGAAGGGTTGGCCGATCTGCCCCGGACCGCCACCGTCGCGCTGGCGATCAACAAGATCGACCGCGTCGAGGCCCCTGTTTTGCTCGGGTTGAGCCAAAAACTGAACGACGCCTATCCATTTGCAGAAACATTTATGATTTCCGCCGAGAAAGGCCATGGCGTCGAAGTCTTGCGCAACTG
>CAXICP010000125.1:0-8319 GCA_964022595.1 uncultured Salipiger sp. | reverse complement strand
AGCAGCGAATGTTCGGCCACCGAATAGGGAAAATCGCCCCTGGTCTGGCCATTCCAGCGGGCGACGAAGGCCAGCCCGTGGGCGATGTCCTCGATTTCGATATCCACCGGCGTCGGGTCCAGCAGGTCAAGCCTGCGCCCCGACAGCATGCGTTGCCACGCGCGCGCCTGCCTGGCCATCAGGTCGTCTCCGGGTGGCGGGCGCGCGATTGGCGCAGGATCGGTGCCGCTTTCATGATGCCCTCTTTACCTCTTGTCAGGGCCGAGTCCTGATCCACGTTGCCGGGCAAATCAAGGGATGCTACCCCCGTGGCCAGCACGCAGACAAGGACGGAGCCCGACATGGCACAGGATTACATCGTCAAGGATATCGCTCTGGCCGGCTTTGGCCGCAAGGAGCTGGATATCGCCGAGACCGAGATGCCGGGCCTGATGGCCTGCCGGGCCGAATTCGGGGAAAGCAAGCCGCTGGCGGGGGCGCGCATCGTCGGCAGCCTGCACATGACGATCCAGACCGCCTGTCTGATCGAAACGCTGGTGGCGCTGGGCGCGGATGTGCGCTGGGCGTCCTGCAACATCTTTTCCACGCAGGATCACGCGGCGGCGGCGATCGCCGAAGCGGGCATTCCGGTGTTTGCCATCAAGGGCCAAAGCCTTGAAGAGCATTGGGATTACCTCGACAAATCCTTCCAGTTCGACGACGGCCCGAACATGATCCTGGACGATGGCGGCGATGCCACGCTGTACGTCTTGCTGGGCGCGCGCGCCGAGGCGGGCGAAGATGTCATCCCCGTGCCGCAGTCCGAAGAAGAAGCGGTGATCAAGGCGCAGATCGCCAAGCGCATGGCGGCCAGCCCCGGCTGGTTCACCAAGGTGCGCGACCAGATCAAGGGCGTGTCCGAGGAAACCACCACCGGCGTGCATCGCCTGTACGAGCTGCAAAAGAACGGCCAGCTGCCGTTCCCCGCGATCAACGTGAACGATTCCGTCACCAAGTCGAAATTCGACAACAAGTACGGCTGCAAGGAAAGCCTTGTCGACGGCATCCGCCGCGCCACCGACGTGATGATGGCCGGCAAGGTCGCCGTGGTCTGCGGCTATGGCGATGTGGGCAAGGGGTCGGCGGCGTCGCTCGCAGGCGCCGGCGCACGGGTGAAAGTGACCGAAGCCGACCCGATCTGCGCGCTGCAGGCCGCGATGGACGGCTTCGAGGTGGTGCTTCTGGAAGACGTGGTGGACAGCGCCGACATCTTCATCACCACCACCGGCAACAAGGACATCATCCGCATCGAGCACATGCGCGCGATGAAGGACATGGCCATCGTCGGCAACATCGGCCATTTCGACAATGAAATTCAGGTCGCCTCGCTGAAGAACCACAAGTGGACCAACATCAAGGACCAGGTGGACATGATCGAGATGCCGGGCGGCAGCCGCATCATCCTTTTGTCCGAAGGCCGCCTGCTGAACCTCGGCAATGCCACCGGCCACCCGTCCTTCGTGATGTCCGCCAGCTTCACCAACCAGGTGCTGGCGCAGTTCGAACTGTGGAAGAACGGCGGCGAATACGAAAACAAGGTCTACATCCTGCCCAAGCACCTGGATGAAAAGGTCGCGCGCCTGCACCTGGACCGCATCGGCGTCAAGCTGACACAGCTGACCCCCGAACAGGCCGCCTATATCGGTGTCACGCCCGAGGGCCCGTTCAAGCCGGAACATTACCGCTACTGATCGATCTTCCGCCTTTCCGGTGACATGCGCCCCGCCTTTGTGCGGGGCGTTTTGCCGTTTGGGGGTTGCACCCCCGCCGCCATTGACGCTGCATGCGCCAAAACGGGAGACGAAAGAATGCGCATCATCATTCACGGAACAGGGGCCATCGGGGGCGTCGTTGGCGCGGCGCTGGTCGAAGCGGGGCACGAGGTGATCGCCATCGCCCGCGGGCGGATGCTGGATGCGATCCGCGACCGGGGCCTGACGATGATCAGCCCCAGGGGGCGCGTGACGGTCGATCTGCCCTGCGTCGCCCACCCGCGCGACATCACGTTCCGCCCGGACGATGCGGTGCTGCTATGCGTGAAGGGCCAGGATACCGACGCGGCGCTGCAGGATCTGCGCGCCGCCGGGATGACCGACCAGCCGCTGTTCTGCCTGCAGAACGGGGTGGCGAACGAACGCGTGGCGCTGCGGTATTTCCCCAATGTGCACGGCGTCACGGTGATGATGCCCGCCACCTACCTGTCCCCGGGCGAGGTGATCACCCACGGCGCCCCCTGCTACGGGCTGTTCGTGATCGGGCGCTATCCGGGCGGCACCGATGCGGCGGACATGGCGCTGAAGGCGGCGTTCGAAGCGGCGAACATGGCGTGCATCCCATCCGACGGGGTGATGCGCGCGAAATACGGCAAGCTGCTGATGAACCTTGGCAATATCGTCGATGCGCTGCTGCCTCTGGATGCGGATCGGGCGCGGTTCACCGACCCGCTGAAGGCCGAGGCCGAGGCGGTTCTGCGCGCCGCGGGGATCGCCTGGGAAGACGTGGGGCAGGACAACCCCAACCGCGAGAAATTCATGAAGGTGGTCGAGATCGAGGGCGTGCCAAGATCGGGCAGCTCGACCCGCCAGAGCATGGCGCGCGGCGCGGGCAGCGTTGAAACCGACTACCTTAACGGCGAAGTGGCGCTGCTGGGCCGTCTGCATGGCTGCCCCGCGCCGCTGAACGGCGCCGTCACCCGGCTTGCGGCGCGCCTGATGGCGGATGGCGCCGGGGCGGGCGGCATGACCGAGGCTGAACTGGATGACCTGTTCCGCGCGGCGCGCTAGGCGCGGGGATCACGGAAACGACACGGTCTGGTGATCGTGGCGTTACCAAGGGGCGGTAACAGCGGCGCAGTCTTGAACCACACTGGATGACTGTCATGCGCCTTTCGATCCTTGCCCTTGCGGGCGTGCTTGCTGCCCCGGCCATCGCCGAAGAAACCTTTCCCGCCACGCTTGCGGGTCACGCCGTGCTGCCCGCGCTGTCGCTGGTTCAGCCGCCGGCGGATGCGCCGCGCGATGCGTGGATTTCGGGGAAGTTCACCGGCGGGGCGCGCAACGGTGAACCCATGAGCGTGATGGGCAATGTCGGCAAGAACTACGGCGGGCATGAAACGGGCATCGCGCTGCCCTTCATCGGCCAGCCGGTGCAGGGCATGTCCGGTTTTGCCATGACCCAGGCGGAAGACGGCAGCTGGTACACGCTGACCGACAACGGCTTCGGGTCCAAGCGCAATTCCCCCGACGCGATGCTGTTCTTCCACAAGATGGCGCCCGATTTCGACGCCGGCACCGTGACCCGGCGCGAGACAATCTTCTTGTCCGACCCCGATCACAAGGTGCCGTTCCGCATCGCATACGAGGGCACCGAAAGCCGCTATCTGACCGGCGCCGATTTCGACACGGAATCGATCCAGGTGGTCGGGGACGAGGTGTTCATCGGCGATGAATTCGGCCCCTACATCATCCGCACCGGGCTGGATGGCGTGGTGCGCGAGGTCTACGCCACCATGCTGGACGGCAAGGAACTGACCGGCCCCGACACCTTCAGCGTCTATGTCCCCGCCACCGCCGGCACCGATTTCCAGGTGCAGCGGTCGGGCGGTTACGAGGGCATGGCGCTTCAGCCGGGCACCGGGATGCTGTGGGCGATGCTGGAAAAGCCGATCCTGCTTGAGGGCGGCGAAACCGAAGGCCCCTTCCTGCGGGTGCTGCAATTTGACCCCAAGGCCGGCGACTGGACCGGGGAATCGGTCAAGTTCCAGCTGGCCGAAGGCGCCACCGCCATCGGTGATTTCAACTTCATCGACGATCACCGCGCGCTGGTGATCGAACGCGACAACGGCGAAGGCGACGCGGCGCTTGCCTGCGAAGACGGCGCGGCCGACATGTCCGCCTGCTACCCGCATCCCGCCACGGTCAAGAACATCGTGCTGGTCGACATGGCCGATGTGGACGCCGACGGATTTGTCCGCCGCATCGGACATATCGACCTGATGAACATCGCCGATCCCGACGGCAAGGCGATCGAGGGGCTCAGCCAGGCGGACGGGCCGTTCACCTTCCCGTTCTTCACCATCGAAGACGTGGTGCGCGTGGATGACACCCACATCATGGCGGCCAATGACAACAACCTGCCGTTCTCGGGCGGGCGCAAGATCGGGCAGGCGGCGGACAATGAATTCATCCTGCTGTCGGTGCCCGAACTGCTTGCGGCAGAGTGATCCGCGCATGAAAAAGGGGGCGCCCGGCGATGGGCGCCCCCGTTCCGATTTCAGCGAAACTCAGGCGAAACGCTTGATTTCGCCGGTCTTGAGCCGGTTCTGATAGCTGGTCATCTCGGCCTTGACGACGGGCATCAGGAAATACAGCCCGATGATGTTGACCAGCGCCATGGCAAAGATCGCCGCGTCGGAAAAGTCGATCACGGGCCCCAGGTTCATCGCCGCGCCGATCACCACGAAGATGCAGAAGATGATCTTGAACGACAGTTCCTGCGCGCGCCCCTCGCCGAACATGTAGGTCCACGCCTTGAGGCCGTAATAGCTCCACGAGATCATCGTCGAGAAGGCGAACAGGATCACCGCCAGCGCCAGCACGTAGGGGAAGAACGACACCGCCGATCCGAAGGCGGCAGAGGTCAGCGCCACGCCGGACACATCGCCCACGGTGGCCACGCGGCCCTGTTCGGCATCCCAGATATACATGCCGGTGTCGGGGTCGATCTGCAGCACGCCGGTGATGACGATGACCAGCGCGGTCATGGTGCAGATCACCACCGTGTCGATGAACGGCTCCAGCAGGGACACGTAGCCTTCGGTGATCGGCTCTTTGGTGCGCACGGCGCTATGGGCGATGGCGGCAGAACCCACCCCCGCCTCGTTGGAAAAGGCCGCCCGCTTGAAGCCCTGGATCAACGCTCCGACAAGGCCGCCGGCGATGCCAAGCCCGGTGAACGCCCCGCTGAAGATCTGCCCGAAGGCCCAGCCGATTTGATCCACGTTCATCAGGATGATGACAAGCGCGGTGCCGACATACAGCACGCCCATGAAGGGAACGACCTTTTCGGTCACCCGCGCGATGGATTTCAGCCCGCCCACGATGACCGCAAAGACGATGGCGGCAAACACGACGCCGGTGATCCAGCCGGGGTAATCCCCGACGATGTTGGAAATCTGCGCATGGGCCTGGTTGGCCTGGAACATGTTGCCGCCCCCCAGCGCGCCCAGCACGCAGAAGATGGAAAACAGGATGGCCAGCCCCTTGCCAAGGCCGGAAAACCCGCGTTCGGCCATGCCCTTGGACAGGTAGTACATGGGCCCGCCCGACACCGACCCGTCGGGGTATTCGTTGCGGTATTTGACGCCAAGCGTGCATTCGGTGAACTTCGACGCCATGCCCATCAGCCCGGCAAGGATCATCCAGAACGTGGCGCCCGGGCCGCCGATGGATACGGCCACGGCGACGCCCGCGATGTTGCCAAGGCCCACGGTGCCCGAAAGCGCGGTTGCCAGCGCCTGGAAATGCGACACCTCGCCCGCGTCGTCCGGGTCGGAATACTTGCCCGATACCAGCGCGATGGAATGGGGGAACGACCGGAACTGCACAAAGCCGAAATACAGCGTGAATACAGTGGCGGCGACCACCAGCCAAAGCACGATCCACGGAAAGGACGTGCCCGGAAAGGGCGAGAAGATGAAGCTGACAAAGGGCCCGGTGGCGGCGCCCACGGCGGCGTTGATGGCGGCGTCGATACCTTGCGGCGCATCCTGCGCCCTTGCGGCAGAGGCGGCAAGGGTCGCCGCGACGGCCAGGAGGAATGTCTTGTGGAACATGTCTGGGTTTCCTTGGCTCAGGGCACGATGACGGTGGGCACGGGGGACAGCTGGGCGATGCCCAGCGTCACGGATCCAAAGACCCGCGCGGCGACGGATTGCGACCCCGACCGCCCCACGTAAATCTTGCTTGCGCCGGCTTTGCGGGTTTCTTCCAGGATCAGCTCGACCACCTGCCCGTAGCGGATCACGCCGGTGGCGGGCACGCCCGCGGCTTCGGCCTTGGCAAGCGCGGGGGCCATGACAATGGCATTCGCGCGTTCCAGTTCCTTTTTGCGGCGGCCGTGACGTTCGGCCAGCTCTTCCTGGGTCAGAAAGGAATAGGGGGACCATTCAAGAATATGAACCAACAGCAATGAATCGTCGTCCTTCTTGGCTTGCTGTATCGCGAAATCCAGGACGCGTGGATCGCCGGGCGCGCCTTCGAACGCGACGACGTAGGTTTCTGATGTCATTTTTCCTGCCCCTTGTGGTGAAAATCCCGTTCCGCGGGAAATCTGTCCGCAGTCTTCAATGATCCTGTGCGATCGTGGCACGCTCTGTCATCCTGTTTTTAACGAAATTTCACAAATCGGCCCGGGGCGGCGGGTGCGGGGGCGCGGGCGGGCGACTTTTCCGGCTTTCTCTTGCGCGCGTCGCGGCTAAGGTGGCGGTGGGCGCCGTGGCGGCCGATCGCACGATTTCAGGCGGGACATCCGCGCAAGAATTGGGAGAAGACGATGAGCAAGCGTGAAGAATTGATCGCGAAATATGCCGAGGACCTGCGCGACAAGTGCGGCATGGAACCGGACATGGACCTGCTGACCAAGGTGACCATCGGGTGCGGCCCGTCGATCTACAACTCGGACAGCGCGACCGTGGCATCGTCGCAGCCCGCCGAGCTGGAAACGGTGAAGGCGAATTTCCTGATGAAGAAGCTGGGCCTTGCGGATGGTCCCGAGCTGATGGCGGGCATCGACACGGCGGTTGAAACCTACGGCAAATCCGAACGCAACAAGTACCGAGCCGTGCTGTATTACCTTCTGGTCAAGCAGTTCGGCAAGGAATCGGTCTACAGCTGACGCGTTAACCTGTTTTAGCAGGACCTTTCCGCAATGCATCGCGGTTTAGGGACTTCGCGCTTGGGTATGATGGCGCCTTGGGATACAACCAAGGGGTGGCCAGAACGGCCGATACCAGATCTATCCATGCTGCGTGGGAGCAAGCGGGGTGAGTGGCGGGGTCGGCATCGGTCGACCTCGCCTTCCCGCGTTTCCCCGCCATTTCATGCGACTCGATAGCGCCGGCACCCGTGGCGTCGGGCCTGGGTCATCGCCAGACGGAAAGGTTTGCCCGGATGACAAAACGGTATTGGCTGTTCAAGACGGAACCTTCCTCGTGGTCATGGCAGGACCAGCTGGCCAAGGGCGACGAGGGCGAGGAATGGAACGGCGTGCGCAATTATCAGGCGCGCAATTTCATGCGCGACATGGCAGTCGGCGACCTGGGGTTCTTTTACCTGTCGCAGCGGGACAAGGCCATCGTCGGCATCGTCGAGGTGATCGCCAAGGCCCACCCGGACAGCACCGCAAGTGACGATCGCTGGGAATGCGTCGACGTGCGCGCCGTCAAACCCCTGCGTGCGCCGGTGCCGCTGGATCGGATCAAATCCGATCCGCGGCTTTCGGACATGGTGCTTGTCAAGAATTCCCGGCTTTCGGTTCAGCCCGTCACCCCCGAGGAATGGCGCATCCTGTGCGACATGGGGGGCGTTTCGCCCTGAATGTTTCGCCCTGAACCCGGGGGTTACCCGATGACCTTTTTCCACGGCGCCAGCTGCACCGATTCGAACAGCCCGGCGCGCGCGTAGGGGTCGCTGTCAGCCCAGGCCTGCGCGGCGTTCATGTCGGTGACGTCAAGGATCACGAGGCTTCCGGCCATTTCCCCGGCATCGTCCAGCAGCGGGCCGGCCTGCACGACAACGCCGGTGGCTTCGATATAGGCCAGGTGGGCATCGCGGTTGTCCTTGCGCGTCTGAAGCGCGCCTTCCTTGTCCTTGGCGATAAGGGCGACAAGCATGGTCATTCCTCCTTGAGGGGTCTGTTGAGCAGGCGGGCGATGGCGCTGTCGACCGACACGGCGCCGCCGGACACCTCGGCGACGGCGCGGCAGATCGGCAGATCAAGCCCGAGGGATTCGGCAAGGCGGGTGACGGCCTCGGCTGTCTTGACGCCTTCGACCGTCAGCGCGGCATCGAACGGAGCCTGCCGCCCAAGCGCAAGGCCGAAGCGGTAGTTGCGCGACAGCTCGGACGTGCAGGTCAGCGCCAGATCACCAAGGCCGGACAGCCCCGCCAGCGTCTCGGCCCGGGCGCCAAGCGTCGTGGCAAGGCGGGTCATTTCGGCAAAGCCGCGCGTCATCAGCGCGGCGCGGGCGCTGTCGCCAAGGCCGATGCCGATGCAGGCCCC
>CAXICP010000124.1:0-8328 GCA_964022595.1 uncultured Salipiger sp. | reverse complement strand
GCTCGCTAATCCTCGGCGGCGCGGCGCTGCTGCTGGCGCGTCTTCTGGACGAGCTGTCGGGCCGCGACGGGTAACGCGCCTTGAAACGCGCGTTGAACGGGGCGCAGGCGGCCGTCACCCCATCCAGCGGCGCACCGGCGCGGCGGCCTCTTCAAGGGGCTGGCAGCGCACGTCGACCAGCGTAGTGCCGTCATGGGCAAGCGCGTCGGCCAGCACGCCGTCCAGCGCGGCGGGGTCGGTTACGGAAAAGCTCTTGATGCCGAAACCCGCCGCCACCATCACCTGATCGGTGCGGTTGAAATCGACATTGTAATAGCGCCGGTCGCAATCGTCGCGCTGGCTGGCCTTGATCCACCCGAACGAGTCGTTGGACAGCACGATATAGGTCACGGGCGCGCCGGTGCGCGCGACGGTTTCCAGCTCGCCGCAGGCAAAGGCGAAACTGCCATCGCCCATGATCCCCACCACCTTGCTGTCGGGCCTGCCGAACCACGCCCCCAGCGCGGCGCTTAGCGCGTACCCCAGCGCGCCATGCGCGCGGTTGGTGATGAACCGCCGCCCGGGCAACGGAAGCTGGCCATAAGCGCTCCAATACGGGCAAGAGGTGCCGGGATCGGACACCACCGTGGCCGTGTCGGGCAGCAGGCGGTTCAGCGCGTCTATCACCATCTCGGAGCGGATCTGATCGCCGGTGCGCTGCGCAAGCGCGTCGAAGCGGGCGAATTTGCGCGCCTTGATGTCCGCGACCCGGGCGGCACCGCCAAAGCGAGGCAGGGCGCGCCCGGTCAGCGCCGCGTTCATCGCCGCCAGCGCCAGTTTCAGGTCGGCGACCACGCCCACCTCGGTCGGGTAATTCGCGCCGATCACCATGGGATCGCTGTCGATATGCACGATGCGCTGGCCGGGACGGGGCTGTTCCCAGCGCGCCGTGGTGGTCGACCCGGCGCGGCACCCCATGAACACCACCAGATCGGCGCCCTGCATCATTTCCCACGTCTCGTCGGTGCCGCCGTTCGACCCCACGACCCCAAGGCACAGCGGGTGCGTGTCGGCCAGCGCGCCCTGCCCGGAAATCGACGTGGCGACGGCAAGGTCCAGCGCGCCGGCGAACCGTGCCAGTTCGTCCATCGCGCCGGATATCACCACGCCGCCGCCGCAGACCCGGTCGAACTCGGTCACGCCGGTGACAAAGCGGGGCCTTGGCGGACAGGATCGCATCGACCGCGGCCTTGGCGGCGCCGGGGGCGGGGGCCGCGCGATGGGCGGGGTAGCTGGCAAGGGCGGCGTCGGCCCAGATGTCATCGGGCGCGACGGCGTCGTACTGGATGTCATAGGGAAGGCCCAGGTGCGCGGACCCCGGCCGCCCGGTGGTCATGGCGCGAAAGGCGGCGCGCACCATGCGGGGGATGTGATCGGCGCGGGAAATCACCGTGTTCCACTTGGTCAGGGGGCGCATCAGTGCCTCTTGGTCGACCTGCGTCAGCGGGTATTTCCCGTAGGATGCGACCGAGATGTCGGTGGTGATCGACAGCACCGCGTAGGACGATTCATTCGCCTCGATCAGCCCGGGCAGGATGTAGGTGGCGCCCCCGCCCGACGGGCCGTCGCAGACGCCCACGCGCCCGGTGACGCGGCTGTACCCGTCGGCCATGTAGCAGGCAGAGCGTTCATCGCGGGTCAGCACATGGGTGATGCCGTGATCCAGCCGCAGCATGGCGTCGTAGAACGGCAACGTGGTGTCGCCGCACAGGCCGAAGATATGGGTGACGCCCTGCGCCTGCAGCATGCGCACCATGGCTTCGGCGCCGTTCATTGCGTTGCGTTGATCGGCCATGGGGGGCCCTTTCTGAAAGGTGCTGCAGCCTGTATACAGCGCGTGATGCAGATGGGAAGGGCCGCGATGACAGAGCCAAGCAGCGTTGACAGGGCCGAGGCGGCCTTGCGCGACATGGCGATCCGCTTTGCCTTCAAGCCCGGCGAGCGCATCAACGAATCCGCCCTGACCCGCAGCCTGAACATCAGCCGCACGCCGCTGCGCGAGGCGCTGAACCGGCTGGTCGCCGAGGGGTTCCTGACGCTGCGCGCGGGGCAGGGTTTTTTTTGCCGACCGCTTGATCCGGCGCAGATCCAGGACCTGTACCAACTGCGCTGCGCGCTTGAGGTCGAATCCCTGCGGCTTGGCATCGCCCGGGCCGACGCGCGCGACATCGACGCCTTCGCGAGCGCCTTTGACAGCGCCGAAGCTGCCTATGCCGCGGCCAGCGACCCGGCCGAACTTGTGCGCATGGACGAGGCGTTTCACCTGTCGCTGGCCGCCCTGTCGGGCAATGGCGAGCTGCGGCGAATGCTGATCAACGTGAATGAACGCATCCGCTTCGTGCGGATGGTGAACCTGCGCGAATTGCGCAGCGGTGCGGGGGCCGAGGATCTGGGCGCCCATCGCCGCATCGTCGCCGCCGTTCTGGCGCGCGACGGCGCTGCGGCGGAAACCGCGCTGCGCGCCCATATCGAACGGCGCAGCGAACAGACCCGCGCGCTGGTGCGGCTGGCCTTTTCGGATATCTACATGCCCCGATGACGCGGGGCCAAAGGGGCCAGACATGACGAGGGCGCGGCCCATCGGACCGCGCCCTTGTTCAAGCGATGGGACGGGCGTCAGCCGCGCAGGGTGCCGCCGGTGGCCTTTTCGACCTTTTGCACGATCTTCGCGGCGACCGCTTCGATGTCCTTTTCGGCCAGCGTCGCGCCCGAGGGTTGCATCCGCACGGTGATCGCCAGCGACTTCTGCCCTTGCCCGAGGCTGCCGCCGATGAATTCGTCGAACACGCGCACGTCTTCGATCAGGGCCTTGTCGGCGCCGGCGGCGGCGTTGACCAGATCCAGCGCGGCGACATCGGTGCCGACCACGAAGGCAAAGTCACGTTCGACGGCCTGCAGATCGTTCAGCACCAGCGCGGGGCGCGAGGCGCCCTTGGACCGGGGCAGGGGGATCTGTTCGGGATACAGCACGAAGGCCACGGCGGGGCCTTTGACGCCCATTTCCGCAAGGACCTTGGGGTGGATTTCACCGAACACGCCCAGCACCTTTTTCGGGCCAAGGCACAGCTTGCCGTGACGGCCCGGATGCCACCAGCCTTCGGCGCCGCGCAGGATCTGCATCTTGGCTGGGGCGCCGATGGCGGACAGCACCGCCTCGGCGTCGGCCTTGGCATCGAAGATGTCGACCGCGCGCGAGGCGCCGTGCACGTCCTTGGGGCCGGTGCGCCCGACCAGCAGGCCGCAGACCTGCAGGTGCTGTTCGCCCGGCTCGCCGCCGTGGAAGGCCGCTCCGCATTCGAACAGCGCCAGGTCAGAAAAGCCGCGCGCCTGGTTGCGCGCCGCCGCCAGCAGCAGTCCCGGCAGCAGTTGCGGGCGCATGTGCGACAGGTCGGCGGAAATCGGGTTGGCCAGTCTGGTGGCGTCATCGCCGCCGCCGAACAGCGCCGCCGAAGCCTGATCCACGAAGCTGTAGGTGACGCATTCGTTATAGCCAAGTTCGGCCGTGGTGCGCCGCGCGATCTGTTCGCGCTTTTGCATCGGCGACAGGATCGGCGCGGGCACGCCGGGCGCGGGGCGGCGCAGCGGAATGCCCTGCAGCTTTGTCAGCGAGGCGACGCGCGCGACCTCTTCGACAAGGTCCGCCTCGCCCAGCACGTCGGGGCGCCAGCTGGGCACGTTGGCCATGTCGCCATCAAAGGTAAAGCCAAGCGCGGTCAACGTGGCGCGCTGGGTGTTGGCGGGAATGTCCATGCCCACCAGCGACACGACGCGGTCGGTGTCGAGCCGATAGGCGCGCGAGACGTCCGGCGCGCTGCCCGCGATGACAAGCTCGGACGGCTCGCCGCCGGCAATGTCCAGGATCATCCGCGTCGCGGCTTCGATCCCCTGCGCGGCCGAGGTCGGGTCGATGCCGCGTTCGAACCGGTAGCGCGCATCGGAATTGATCTTGAGCGCGCGGCCCGTGTAGGCGGTGCGGATCGTGTCGAAATAGGCGGCCTCGACAAAGACGTTCACCGTTTCATCCGACACGCCGGTCGCGGCGCCGCCCATGATGCCGCCAAGGCTTTGCACGCCCGCATCGTCGGAAATCGCGATCATGCCGGGGGCAAGCGTGTAGGTGCGTTCATCCAGTGCCTCGAGCGTCTCGCCCCCTGCGGCGCCATGCACGCGCAGCCCGCCGGACAGCTTGTCGGCGTCGAACACATGCAGCGGGCGGTTGCGATCGAAGGTGAAGAAGTTGGTCACATCCACCAGAAAGCTGATGGGGCGCAGGCCGATGGCCTTGAGCCGCTGCTGCAGCCATTCGGGCGACGGGCCGTTCTTTACGCCGCGAATAAGGCGGCCATAGAACACCGGGCAGCCTTCGGCGCTGTCCTCGATGGTCACGCCAACGGAAGACGGGAAAGCCCCCGCCACCGTCACATCCGCCAGCGGTTTGAGCGTTCCAAGCCCGCGCGCCGCAAGATCGCGCGCGATGCCATGCACCCCAAGCGCGTCGGGGCGGTTGGGGGTGATGGCGATTTCGATCACCGGGTCGACCTTGGAGGGATCGTTTTGCGCCAGCCAGTCGGCAAAGCTTTGGCCGACCTCGCCCGAGGGCAGTTCGATGATGCCGTCGTGTTCCTCGGACAGTTCCATTTCGCGTTCGGAACACATCATGCCAAAGCTTTCGATGCCGCGGATTTTGCCCACCTGGATCGTGGTGTCGATGCCGGGCACATAGGTACCGGGGCTGGCGACCACCACGGTGATCCCGGCGCGCGCGTTCGGGGCGCCGCAGATGATCTGCGTCTCGCCAGTGGCGGTCTGCACGCGGCACAGGTTCAGCTTGTCGGCGTCGGGGTGTTTTTCGGCGGCAAGCACCTTGCCGATGGTAAAGGCGCGAAGCTTCTCGGCAGGGTTCTCAACCCCCTCGACCTCAAGGCCAAGATCGGTGAGCGCATCGGTGATCTCGTCGACGGATGCGGTGGTGTCGAGGTGTTCCTTCAGCCAGGAAAGCGTGAATTTCATCGCGAAGCGCCCGGTGTTGTGATCGGTATCGGCTGGGGCTTAGCGCATCGGCGGTCAGGGGGAAAGGGGCGCGGCGCGATGGGCGCCGCGCCGCGCGCCGTTTCCCGGGGGGCGCGCGCCCTAGCGCGGTTCGAAATACCCCAGCGGGATCTTGAGATAGCTGCGCCCGTTGTCCTCGGGCGGGGGCATCCGACCGCCCCGGGTGTTGATCTGCAGCGCCGCAAGCATCTGCGTGGGCAGCGGCAGGGTGGCGTCACGTTCGTCGCGCAGCTTGCGGTACTGGTCTTCGGACGGCGAGTCCGCAAGGTGGATGTTCGACGCCTTGTGTTCGGCCACGGTCGCGCAGCAGGCGGGATCGCGCCCGTCGGGGCCGTAGTCATGCCCGATGTAAAGCCGCGTGTCCTCGGGCAGCGTCAGCAGCCGCATCAGCGTGTCATACAGCACCGCGGATGACCCGCCGGGGAAATCCGCGCGCGAGGTGCCGCTGTCGGGCATCATGAACGTGTCATGCACGAAGGCGGCATCGCCCGCGACATAGGTGACCGACGCCAGCGTGTGCCCCGGCGAAAAGATCACCTGAACGGGGATGTCCCCGACCATGAACGTGTCGCCGTCGTGGAACAGGCGATCCCAGGCCGAACCGTCCATGGGGAAGTCATCGTCGAAATTGTAGATGTCCTTCCACAGGGCCTGAACCTCGGTCACCTTGGCGCCGATGGCCTGCGGGGCGTCCAGCTTGCGCTTGAGCCAGTTGGCGGCGGAAAAGTGGTCGGCGTGGGGGTGGGTGTCGAGAATCCAGTCGATGGTGATGCCGGTGCGTTCGATGTAGTGCAGGATCGCCTCGGCGTTCTGCGTGGTGACGGCGGCGGCCTGGGGGTCGAAATCCAGCACGGGATCGACGATCGCGCCTTTCATGGTGGCGGGGTCGTGAAACACGTACTGCCAGCTTCCGGTGGCTTCATCCCAGAAACTCTTGACGATGGGGCTGTGGGACATGCCGGTCCTCCTTCGGTGCGGTCTTGCGATTTACCTTCCGTATTTGGAATGTGTCGCACTGCCCGGGAAAGTCCAGCCCCCCGCGTCAAAATGGCAGCGCCGCCCCCGGGGCAGGGGGCGGCGCGATGGATCGGGTGGCGATGTGTCGAAGATCATTCCGCCGGGGCAGAGGCCCCCGCATGCGCGCGCACCTGCTTGCGGGCAAAGATCCGGTAGACCACCACGAAGAACAGCGGCACGAAGACCACGCCCAGCACGGTGCCGGTGATGGTGCCGCCCAGCACCGCCGAGCCGACCGCCGTGCGCCCGCCCGCGCCCGCACCCGAGGACAGCACCAGCGGCACCACCCCCAGCGTGAAGGCAAGGCTGGTCATGATGATCGGGCGGAACCGCTGCTTGGCCGCTTCCTTGGTCGCGGTGTACAGGTCTTCGCCGGCATCGAACCGCTCGCGCGCGAATTCCACGATCAGGATGGCGTTCTTGCCCGTCAGACCGATGACCGTCAGCAGGCCCACCTGGAAGAACACGCCGTTTTCAAAGCCGAACCAATAGGCTGCGCCCATGGTGCCCAGCACGCCGATCGGCATGGCAAGCATCACCGAAAACGGGATCGTCCAGCTTTCGTAAAGCGCGGCGAGGCACAGGAAGATCGCCGCGAGCGACAGCGCGTACAGCAGCGGCGCCTGCCCGCCCGAGGACCGCTCTTCAAGCGACAGGCCGGTCCAGGCGATGGCATAGCCGGGGGGCAGTTCGCCGACCAGCCGTTCCATTTCCGCCATCGCCTCGCCCGTGGTGACGCCGGGCACCGGCTGGCCCTGCACCTGCATCGAGGGCACGCCGTTGTAGCGCGTCAGCCCCTGCGGGCCGTAGGTCCAGCTTTCCGAGGTGAAGTTGGCAAAGGGCACCAGGTCTCCGCTGGAATTGCGCACCCGCCATTTCGCCAGGTCCGACGGCGTGGCGCGGCTGTCCGGGGCGCCCTGCACATAGACCCGCTTGATGCGGCCGTTGTCGTTGAAGTCGTTGACGTATTGCCCGGCCCAGGCGACCGACAGCAGGTTGCCCACGTTGGTCGGGGTCACGCCCACCGCGCCGGCGGCGCGCCAGTCGATATCCATGTTGAACTGCGCCGCATCTTCAAGCCCCGAGGGGCGGACCGATGCGATCAGCTCGCTTTGCGAGGCCAGGCCCAGCAGCTGGTTGCGCGCTTCGAGCAGCTGTTCATGGGTCTGCCCGGCCTGCGCCTGAAGGTAAAAATCAAAGCCGGACACGTTGCCCAGTTCGATCACCGACGGCGGCACGATGGGAAACACCATCGCGTCCTGGATGCCCATGAACGCCGGGAAGGCGCGGCCCGCCACGGCCTGCACGCTCTGGTCGGGGCGCGGGCGCTCTTCCCAGTCCTTCATCCGCACGAAGGCAAGGCCCATGTTCTGGCCCTGACCGGCAAAGGAAAAGCCGACCACGCCGAACACCGATTCCACGTTCTCGGCTTCGCCTTCCAGGAAATGCGTCTGCACCTGTTCCACCACGTCCAGCGTGCGTTCGGCGGTGGCGCCGGTCGGCCCCTGCACAAGCGTCATCAGGATGCCCTGATCCTCGGCCGGCAGAAAGCCGGTGGGCGTGTTGTCGAACAGCCAGACCATCCCGCCCGCAAGCGCGGCATAGACGATCAGCACCCGGAAGGGGCGGCGGATCAGGTAGCCGACCGTGCCGCCGTAGCCGTTGGTGGTCTTGTCAAAGCCCCGGTTGAACAGGCCGAAGAAACCGCGCCGGGTGTGATGGGCGTCCTTGGATTTCAGCAGCGTGGCGCACAGGGCCGGGGTCAGCGTCAGCGCAACCAGCACCGACAGGCCCATGGCCGACACGATGGTGATGGAAAACTGGCGATAGATCACCCCGGTCGAGCCGGGAAAGAACGCCATCGGCACGAACACCGCCGACAGCACCAGCGCGATGCCCACCAGCGCCCCGGTGATCTGGCCCATGGATTTGCGGGTCGCCTCGCGCGGGTTCAGCCCTTCTTCTTCCATGATGCGTTCGACGTTTTCCACCACCACGATGGCGTCGTCGACCAGCAGGCCGATGGCCAGCACCATGGCCAGCATGGTCAGCGTGTTGATGGTGAACCCCGCCAGCGCCAGGATGCCGAAGGTGCCCAGGATCACGACCGGCACCGCCAGCGTCGGGATCAGCGTCGCGCGCCAGTTCTGCAGGAACAGCAGCATCACGAAGAACACCAGAACGATGGCTTCCAGCAGCGTCTTCTGCACCTCGTGGATCGAA
>CAXICP010000123.1:0-8328 GCA_964022595.1 uncultured Salipiger sp. | reverse complement strand
CTCAGCACGTCGGCGGGCGGGCCGTCGGCGACAAGGCGCCCCCGGTCCAGCATCACCAGCCGCGTGCAGTGGCGCGCCGCCAGCGTCAGATCGTGCAGAGACACCAGCAGGGCGTGCCCTTCGCGCGCGAGCTGTTCGAACACGCGCAGCGTGGCAAGCTGGGCGGCGGGGTCCAGCCCGGCGATGGGTTCATCCGCGATCAGCAGCGGCGCCTCTTGCGCCAGTGCCCGGGCGATCAGCACCCGGGCCTGTTCGCCGCCCGACAGTTCGGTGGCGCGCCGGTAGCGGAACTGGTCCAGCCCCATGCGCGCAAGCGCCTGCGTGACGGCGCCCCGGCCCGCCGTCCCGGCGCGACTGTCATGGGGCAGTCGGCCCAAAGCCACCAGTGTTTCCACGTCCAGCCC
This sequence comes from uncultured Salipiger sp., assembly GCA_964022595.1. Classification (GTDB taxonomy): domain Bacteria; phylum Pseudomonadota; class Alphaproteobacteria; order Rhodobacterales; family Rhodobacteraceae; genus Salipiger. Next base: position 7,924 of record CAXICP010000123.1, on the reverse strand, counting down.
CCAGGCGATTTCGCGGGCCTGCGGCAGCCAGGCGGCGGCCCGCGCGCGGGCCCGGGCGGGCATCTGCGCCAGCGACGAATGCCCCCGGTGCGCCAGCAGCCCGAGCGCGGCGCGCATGAGGCTGGTCTTGCCCGCGCCGTTGGGCCCGATCAGCCCGACGCATTCGCCCGGCTTGATGGTCAGCGACACGGCGTCCACCACCGGGCAGGGGCCGCGCATCACCGTCAGCTCGTGCAGGGTCAGCAGGGTCATGCGCTTCTCCGGGTGCGATAGATCAGGTGCAGGAACAGCGGCGCGCCAAGGATCGCCATCACCACCCCCAGCTTGAGATCGCGGTCCGGCAGGATCAGCCGCACCGCGATGTCGGCGGCGAGCACCATCGCCGCGCCCCCAAGCGCCGAGGCCCAAAGCAGCCGCGACGGGCGCGCCCCGCAAAGCGGGCGCAGCAGGTGCGGCACCACCAGCCCCACGAACCCCACGGCCCCCGCGACGGCGGTCGATGCGCCCACCGCAGCCGCCGTTCCCAGCAGCAGCGACAGGCGCAGCCGGGTCAGCGAAACGCCAAGCGCCTCGGCGGCGTCCTCGCCCAGGGTCAGCGCGTCAAGGCCGCGCCCCGTGGTCAGCAGCGCCGCCGCGCCCAGCGTGACCAGCGGCGTGGCGAGCGCCAGGTGGTCCAGCGACCGGTCCGCCACCGATCCCATCATCCAGAACACGATTTCGAAGGTGGCATAGGGGTTGGACGACAGGTTCAGCGCAAGCGAGGTCAGCGCCCCCGCCAGCGCGGACACAGCGATTCCCGCCAGGATCAGCGTCAGCGAGCCTCCGCGCGGGCCGGCGAGCAGCAGGATCAGCCCCACCGCGCCGCCCGCGAACACCAGCGCGGTCAGCGGCAGCGCCAGCCCGAAGGCGCCCGCAAGCCCCGTCTGCAGCGCGATCACCGCCCCCAGCGCCGCCGATCCGGACACGCCGATCAGCCCCGGTTCGGCCAGCGGGTTGCGCAGGTAGCCCTGCATCGCCGCGCCCGACAGGCCCAGCGCCGCGCCGACCAGCGCCGCAAGCGCCGTGCGCGGCAGGCGGATCTGCTGCATGACCATGACGTGCAGCGCATCCCCCGCGCCCAGCAGCGCGCGCAGCGGAATGGGCGCATAGCCGATGGACAGCGACGCCGCGATCAGCGCCGCGACAAGTGCGCCAAGGGCAAGACCGAGGGGCAGGGGCTTCATCGCGCGGCCTTCCATTGCAGGCGAAGATCGCGCATCGCCGCGACCGCGTCCAGCGTCGAGGGGGTGCCGCAGATCCACGGCGCGCTGACGCCGATGCGGCGCAGGGTTCCGGTCGCCCTTAGCGCCGGGTGCTGCAGCAGGTCGGTGGCCTGCGCGGGGCTGTCATAGGGTTGCCCCACAAGGATAAGGTCGGGGCGCGTCAGCACCAGCCGTTCCAACGACAGCCGCTCGCCGCCCGCAAGGTCCAGCGCGCTGGCGATGGTGGTCATGCCGGCGGCCTTCAGGATGGCCCCGGTCAGCCCGTCTTCGGATGCGGTCTCGTTGAAGGGCAGGTAATAGGCCACCACGGGGCGCGCATCCGGCGCATCGGACAGATCGGCAAGGCGGGCGTCGAAATCATCCACCAGCGCGGCGGCGCGGGCGGGCCGGCCCAGCAGATCGCCCATGCGGGCGATGTTGCGGCGCACGTCGTCAAGCGATCGGGCGGGGGCGAACCGTTCGACGCGGATGCCGATCCGTTCAAGCATCTGCACCGTGGCGCGGGCGGTATAGCTGCCCGCAAGCACCAGGTCGGGCCGCATCAGCGCCACCTCTTCGGCGCTGGCGCCATTGGCGGGAATGGCGCGCAGATCCGGCGCAAGCGAGGCGCTGCGCGCATCATGCCCCAGGGGCGAAACCGACACGAGCTGCCCCGGCGCCCCGACCATGAAAGCCAGCTGATCGGTGCACACGTTCAAGGACACGACGCGGGCGGGGCCCGCGCCGGCAGGGGCCGCCGCGCCCCAAAGCAAGAGCGCGGCGGCCAGCGAAAGGCGCCTAGAAAGACGCACGGACACCGAAGTACATGGCACGGTCCGACGTCTGGTAACCGGGGATCACCTCGTAATCCGTGTCGAACAGGTTCTCGACCCGCAGCCAGGCGTCCATGTTGTCGGCGAACCGGTATGAGACGCGCGCGTCCACGACGGTGAAATCATCCACCGAACCGGGGAAATCCGCCTTGTGCGTCGCGACGATTCCGGCGGTCCAGGCGTCGGTGATCCGGGCATCCAGCCCCAGCGTCAGATCGTAGCGCGGCACCCTCTGGATGGGGTCGTCGTTTCTGTCGCGGGCGTCGGTGTAGGTGTAGCCGCCCGTCAGGGTCAGCCGGTCGGACAGCGGCATCATGCCTTCCAGTTCGATCCCTCGCGATACCGAGGTTCCGGACACCTGCCCATAGGCGTATGCGGCATAGTCCCAGCGGATCAGGTCGTCGATTTCGGTATGAAACAGCGTAGCGGCCAGCGTCGCCCCGTTTGCAAAGGCATAATCCGCGCCCAATTCAACCGATCGCGACGTTTCCGGGTCAAGCTTTTCATTGCCGTAGGACGGCGCGAAAAGCTCGTACATCGACGGCGCGCGATAGCCCTTGGCCAGCGCGCCGCGGAAGGCAAGCGCCTGCGTGGCGCGCCAGGACACGGTGGCGCGCCCGCTCCATTCGCCGCCGAATTCGGAATGCTCGTCATGGCGCACGGACAGGGTGGTGTCGATGTCGGGGCCAAAAGCGTAGCCAAGTTCGGCAAAGACTGCGGTGTTCTCGAATGCCTCGTCCGAATAGCCGGTGCCGATGCGCTCCGCGCCATAGATCGGAGCGCTGAAGTCGGCCGAAGTCTCGCTGCGCTCGATCCCGAAGCTCAGGCGCGCGGCGGCGTTGATGTTCCAGGTGCCGTCATAGGCCAGCACGTCGCGGGTGGCGCCGAACTCGTCGTTCCATCCGCTCGCGTCGTAGCCGCGTTCGATGTCATAGCGCGAAAAGGCCAGTTCATGCGCCACGGCGCCGGTCTGGAGCTGGGCATAGGCCCGCAGGCCCCAGCTGTGCGTGTCGTAGGTGCCGTTGCCGGGATCGGCGAAATCGCCGGAATCGTACTCGCCGTTGCCGTCATAGGTGAACCCGCTGACGCCCACCCGCAGATCGGGGCTGACCTGCCAGTAGCCGTCGACGCCGGTCTGGTTGGCGACGTAGCCGTCCTTGTCCCGCGCGCCGTCAGCGTCGGTCGAACTGAACCCGTCGGTGGCCAGTCGCGACGCGGTGACGGCAAGCCCCCAGTTGTCGCCCGCCACGCCGTAGCTGGCGTTCAGCGTGGTCGTCGCGTCGCTGCCGTATTCCAGCGAAATCGCGCCCTCGTCCCCCGCCGTTTCCGGCGCGCGCGCCAGGTCCAGCGCGATGATGCCCGCGATGGCGTTCGATCCGTAAAGCGCCGATTGCGCGCCGCGCACCACCTCGGCGCGGCTGATGCCGCCGGGCAGGATGCCCCCGAAGTTGAAGTTGGGCTGCCCCGAAGAAGCATCCGACACGTCGATGCCGTTGATGAACACGGGCGCGTATTCGGACGGGAGGCCGCGGATCGACACCGAGGTCAGCCCCCCCTGCGCCCCGTTGCGCGCCACGTTGACGCCGGGCAGGGTGTCCAACTTGTCGGCAAGCGTGCCCTGCGGGCTGGTGCGGATCTGCTCTTCGGTCAGGACGGTGACGGAATTGCCGGTGCGGGTCAGTTCCGACGGGGTTTCATTGGCGTAAAGCGTGATGCCGGGCAGTTCGTAGGGGTCGCGCGTGTCGGCGTCGGTGGTCTGCTGGGCGTGGGCGGCCGCGGCACTTAGCGCAAGTGCCGAGACTGTAACGAGGGCATGTTTCATCAGCCTTCGGTTCCTGTCCTTCTGGCCCCGTTCGGCGGGGCAGGTTCTTGGTCGTGTCTTGGAAAAAGGGAGTTTCCGCGACGGTTTCACGTCACCACGAACGGAAAAAGGACCGTTCCCTCAGGCGCGCCCCGCGCGTGGGGAGGGTGATCACCCTGGCAGGTCTCCTGACTTGCGGGTCGTCGCGCCGGCCGGGCCTTCCCGGACCTTCGGGTCCAGTGGCATGTTCCGGTGGCGCTCGCCGCTCACAGTTGCGGGGGCAGTCGCGGAATTGCACCGCGTTCCCTTTTCACCGGGCAAGAACCCGGAACCGAGGCAGAAGAGCGCATAGCGCCTGAACCGCGCCCGCGCAAGGCGCTTGGTGCGGGGCGGGCCGTGCAATGCGCGCGGCGCGGCGGAAATCGCGGGGGTGTTTCGCGCGCCAGAGCCGTGGCCGGGGCGCCGGTTACGTGTTGCGCCCTTCGGTGCCCTGCGCATCCAGGGCCGGCCAGGTGAACCAGAAAACGCTGCCCGTGCCGTCGCCCGCGGACAGAACCCCGATGTCGCCTTGCGCCAGGGCGACATGTTTCGCCGCGATGCACAGGCCCATACCGCTTCCCTCAACCTGATCGCGGGGCTGCAGGGTCTGGAACATGCCGAAGATGCGCTGGTGGTATTCCGGCCTGATCCCCGGCCCGTCATCTTCGACGCGAAACAGCAGCCTGCCCCCGTGGCCCGCCTGCGTCACCCGGATCGTGCCCCGGGGCTTGTCGTGGTGCTTTGACGCGTTCTGGACAAGGTTCGCCAGCACACGCTGAACCGGCATCTGCTTTACCTTCAGGGAATCGAACAGCGGGTCGAACTGAAGCACGATGCCATTGCGCGGGGGGACAAGACCTTCGATGGCGCGCCGCATGGTGCGGCCCGTGACGATGCGCTCGCTTCCGTCCAGCGGCTTGCGCCCGATAAGCATGTGGTCAAGCAGATCCTCAAGCAGGCGCGACATGCGCGCGGCGCGGCCCCTGAGCGCGGCAAGATGCGCGCCAAGGTCGTCGTGATCGCCCGCGGCCAGATCTTCGGCGATCCATTCGGTGATCTGCATGATGGATCGCAGCGGCGCCTTCAGATCATGCGAGGCGATATAGGCGAAATCGTCAAGCTCGCGGTTAGACCGTTCCAGCGCCTCGCTTGCGGCCCCGTCGGCGCGCGCGGGGGGCTGCGGCGGTGCCTCCACGCGCTTTCCGGCGGGGCGTGCCCGCGCGGTGTTCCTACGCGTCAGCATCATGGTAAGGCCGTTCGTCCCCAGCAGGGCCAGCGCGAAAAGCACGGGCGCGGCGGAGGGGGTCAGCCCGTAAGGCGCCGGGCTGGCAGCGCCTTCACGAATCGTCGCCGGCGCGTCCAGCGCGCCCCGTTCGCCGCTGTTCGTCATCATTCCCTGAAAGACCAGCACCCCGATGATCCCAAGGCATAACCCGAATGCCCACCACAGAACCGCCGCGCGGCGTCCTGGCGCGGCGGGCAGCGGCGGGGCCGAGCGGGCTTCGGCGAAAAGGGTGCGTTTCATGGGGCCTCGGGGCGTTGTGCTGCGCAGAATGCGGCACATCGCTTAGCAAATCGTTTCCCGCGCGGAAAAAATGCCCAACAAGAACAATGCGCCACGGGCGCTTTCTTGCCAGGGTAAAAATCCCGGGGCAAAACTGCGAAGATGTTTACACGTTGTTCAGTCCTTTCCCCCAGTCTGCCGTTTCATGATCGCCCGAGGCACAGCCACAATGAGCACCCGACCTCAGCTCCGCCAGGAGCAGGAGAAAACTGTGAAACGCCTGACCGCACTGGTCCTCGACGATGAGGAAGCCGACCGCTATCGCCTGATGAAGACCTGCGCCAAGGCCGGTCTGGATCTGACGTTCAGCGAGGCGGCCTCGGTCGCGGAAATGGAACCGCTGCTGTCCCGTGGCCCCTATGACATCGTGTTCATCGACTATCACCTTGGAATCGCGACCGGCCAGGATGCCCTGGAACTGGTGCTTGCGCATCCGCTGCAGAAAGATTGCGTCGCGATCATGGTGACCAGCGTCGATCGGCACGACGTGATCATCCGCGCCATGCGCACGGGCTGCCACGATTACCTGATCAAAGAAGAGCTGGGGATCGAGGCGCTGCGCAAATCCGTTGCCTCGGCCTTTGAACGCAACCTCATGCGCCGCGCCCAGTCCGACGACCACGCCCGGATCGTCGAACTTGAGGCGACGCTGAAGCGGATCGACGACAGCCTGCGCCCCGAAATGCACCGCATCCTGTCCAGCCTGCTGCGGCGGATCAGGTCGGTCGCGTCCCAGATGGACGGCGGCGCCTTGCGGCTCAAGCATGAAGATATGGAAAAGCTATGCGCCAGCGGGCTGAGCGCCCTGGATGAAATGGGCCAGATCTGTGACATCAACGGGCGGCGCGCGCTGCTGGCAAGCAAGACCTCGGGAAGCGCCTGACCATGGCGATCCGAACAGGAACCAACACCGTATTTGGGGGTAGGGATGGATAGACCGATGCATGTCGCGCGGCCCCGTGATGTGTCCCGCGCGCCGAACGGCGCGGGCGAACACCTTCCCGTGCTGCTTCTGATCGAGGATGACGATTGCGACGCCGCCGCCTTCTTGCGGGCCTTTTCCCGGGCGGGGCTGAAAAATCCCGTGCGCAGGGTGTTCGATGGCCGGGCCGCGCTTGACCACCTGCGGGGCAGGGCGCTGCATGATGCCCGTCAGGTGATCATCCTGCTTGACCTGAACCTGCCACGCATGAACGGGCACGAATTCCTGACCGAGCTGCGCAAGGACGTGGATCTTCGCCATGCAGCGGTCTTTGTCATGACCACGTCGCGCGATCGCAACGATGTCTCGCGCGCCTATGACCGGAATGTCGCCGGCTATCTCATCAAGGACGCCGGGGCGCCCGAGCTTACTGAATTCGTTCGGTTTCTGGGGGATTACGCGGGAATGGTCCTGCTGCCGAACGTACTTGTCGGGACGGAGGCGAGCGATGGAACAAGTTGATATCCTGATTGTCGATGATGACGAACTGGACCGAAAGCATTTCCGAAGGATTCTCGGGAAAGTGTCCGCCGACGCTCGGATCGTCGAATCGTCCGGAGACCTGGCAGCGATACTGTCACTGGACATTGAACCGCAGATCGCCTTCATCGATTACCGCCTTCCCATGCTCGACGGGATCGAGATGATGGAAGAGGTGCTGAAGAAATGGCCCTGCGCCGCCTGCGTCATCGTCACCGGGCAAGGGGACGAGGAAATCGCGAAGACGACCATCAAGAAGGGCGCGTTCGACTACATCGCGAAATCGAAGCTGAGCGAGCAACCGATGAAACGCATCATCGAAAGCGCCATGGCCTGGCGCGAGATGCGGACGCGGCTGGAAGAACAGCAACGGGAACTGGAACTGTTTGCGGATGTGCTTTTGCATGACCTGAAGGCGCCGGTGCGCTCGATCCAGTTCTTCGTGAGCGAAATCGAATCCGAGGTCGACCCAAAGGTTCTGTCGTCGGTCGATACGGAAATGCGGCTGCTACGGCGCTCGGCGCGCCAGATTTCGTCATTGCTCGACAGTCTTGGCAGTCACATCAGGGCAAGTCGTTCGCAGGATTTCGAAGGGGCGGCGCTTCGCTCGATCATCGACCAGTCGCTGCTCAGCCTTGATCGTGACCTGGCCGACGCGGATGCCCTGATCACCGTGGACCTGCGCGATCAGACGCTTCTGTGCTCGCCCCCGCAGCTTGCCCAGCTCTTTCAGAACCTGGTGAACAACGCGGTGAAATACAGCGGTGACCGCAGGCCGGAAATTAGCATTTCGGGAAACACCCGCGAAGCCGGCTGCATCCAGATCACGGTCGCGGATAACGGGGTCGGAATTGCCAGCGAGCATCTTGAACGGGTCTTTGAGCCCTTCAAGCGCATCTCGCCGCGCGGAGAAGTTGCGGGAACCGGCTTGGGCCTTGCGACCTGCAAGAAGATCGTCGAACGCCACGGTGGCAAGATCTGGTG